>JAIVHP010000261.1 GCA_020201045.1 Flavobacteriales bacterium | reverse complement strand
TTTACATCGTAAGAGATTCTGAAAATGTTTGAATTGTGGCGCAAACCGGCCTGAATTATGGCTGCGTCGTTGGTGCGGTAGCCCAATCCAAATATTACCCGGTAGGGCGTTCCCGCAACTTCGTACTGACCGATGGCATTTATCAGGAATTGCTCTGCTTCCCTCTGGCGCATGTAGACCACAGACGGATCTATGAGTATTTGTTTATTTACTTCAACTCGCGCTCCTACACTACCCATCCACCGGAGCGGCATTTTAGATTTGCGCTCGTCGACAAAAGACTCATCGGGAGCGGTAACGTGAAATACGGCCAAATCTGCCATGGGATTGATTCGTTTTCGCCTGTCGGTACTCTTAAATGAAATACCAATATTGGCATCGGGCATCAACCGGGATGTTCGGGCAAAATTTTCTCTTGTGGGCAGTGAGCTGTCAAAGTTATTTCCATCGAATTGAGAATCGAAAATCAGCCCGTTCACATTTACACTTTTGTACATAAAACCAAGTTGTACACCTGCGCTTAAAACGTATTTCGTTTGGTTGGGATCGCTGATTTGATAGGCTCCGGAAACCAAGAAATTCGACGTTGAAATAACGTTTGCTTCATCGGTATTCACAAAAACGGCTCCCACTCCCCAGCGGTCATTTGCGGCCATATCAAACGAAACTCCAAAGGTGGAGAAACTCGTTGCAAGCGAACTCCATTGGTTTCGGTACAATGCGGCAATTCTCAGATCGGTAAATTTGAGCATTCCGGTATTGGCCGGATTAAACATAATTGGAGCCGCATGGTACTGCGATATCTGAGCGTCCTGCGCTTTGGCGGTCTTAAAATCACATACTGCAATGAGAAGAAGCAGTACAGCGATGGCTTGTATTGAAAGTCTGTTTATCATTATCTCAAAAGATTTATTCGTCCGGAGAAATCGAAAGATTCACCGTCGGTATTCGTAGCAACCACGGTATATACATAAACTCCAATGGGAGATTGCTTTCCGTTTTGGGTTCCATCCCAACCCTGTTCCTGATCGTTGGTTTGGAAGATCTCTGCCCCCCAGGCGTCGTACACCCTAAAGTCTAATTCGGTAAACGGCCCACCCCTCACGTAGTACACATCGTTTGTACCATCGTCGTTCGGCGAGAAGCTGTTTGGCAAACGCGGCGGGAGCACCACTACCCCATCAATGGTGATGGTGCTTTGAAATGCATCTGTACAACCGGTAAATCCTTCAGCAATGAGCGTTACCACGTAGTCGCCCCCTTCGGCAAATGCATATGTTGGGTTTGCATCTTCTGATGTTCCCTGCCCGTCGCCAAAGTCCCATTCGTAGCTCGATGCATTGGTTGAGTTGTTGTCAAATATGATGTCAAATTCCGCTGGAGCGGGATTTGTATTCACTTCAAAATTGGCCACCGGTGGTTCAGCTACGGTAACTACCTGGGTAATGGTATCGCTGCAACCGAGGCTGTTTTGCACGGCCAATTGAATCGATGTAGACCCTACTTCTTTAAACACGAAGCTGGGGTTTTGCTGGTTGGAAATATTTCCATCGCCAAAATCCCAGGTCCAGCCGGTTATCGATCCGGCAAGCACTTCGGTTTCGTCGGTAAACTGCGTCGGTACGCCGGCACAGGTTCCATCAAAGCTAAATCCTAAGTCGAGCGGGTTGCTGATTTCAATGAATACCGTATCGCTCACCTCTTCGCATGCTTCAAGTGGCAGTGCGGTGAGTATCAACTCTACGCCTTCATCAGCCCCGTCGTTATTTCCAATTATGTATTCCGGATTATTCACATCGTTGGAAGGCAAGAACACACCGTCGCCAGATGTAGACCACTCAACAGATGCCGCGTTCTCCACTTCGCCTGAAAGTTCTACCATTCCGGCGGTTTCGCATACGAAATCGTCTTCTCCAGCATCTACAGATGGGGCGGGATTGATGGTGATTCCCAGCGTATCGGCCTGTGCCGGACAGGGGCCATTATCGGCTGATGTCAATACTAGCGTAGCCGCCCCAATTAGAATATCATTGTTTCCAAAGAAGTACGAAGCGTCGAGTTCTGTGGCATCGGGATCAAATGTTCCGAATGAGTTGGTACTCCACACACCGGTATACCCCTGTCCTGTGACACTTCCCGACAAGTCAATCTGGCCTGCGGTTTCGCACGCCACCAGGTCTTGACCCGCATCTACATCGGCCAAACTTCTGAAAGATACGGTCACCGTTTCCTGAACAGAGCCGCAAACACCTTCGGAAGTAGCCGTGAGGGTGAGCACCGCCTGACCCGAATTGATCTCTGCAGTTGTCGGTTCGTATGTGATGTCTTCTGATGCATTGTCGGGAATAAACGTCCCGCTGCCAAGCGATGTCCAAAGCAGCTCGTCGGCAAAATCAACATCCGAAGAAACATCTACTTCTGTATCGATTACACAGGCATCAATAGCCGTTGCTGCATCGATTAATGGTATTCTATCGATGGTTAGAGTGAGCGAATCTACCGTAGCGGGGCATTCGGAATTACCCGTTCCCTCCAAATAGATTTGGATGCTTCCAGCTTCGATGTCCTCCGCCGTTGGAAGGTATGCGGTGTTGAGTATCTCGGCTGAAGGATCGAAACTTCCGCTTCCATTGGTACTCCAAAAATACTCGTCGGTTCCATCTATATCTCCAATAATGACTACCGACTCCACATCTTCGCAGATTTCGATATCATCACCTGCATCAGCGGTAACGGCACCTGTAAAGCTAATGTTCATTTGATCGCTATCGCCCGTACAGGTTCCATTTCCAAATGTGGTAAGGGTAAGCGTTACAGATCCGATTATACTATCGGCTTCAGATGGTGTGTAGAAGGCAGTTGCCAATGAGTCGTTTGGGCTAAAAAAGCCCGAGCCGCTTGTGGTCCAAAAGCCGCCGTTAGCTCCACTCACAGAACCGGTGAGTTGCAGCGGTTCAAGTTCGCTACACACTACCTGGTCTGGCCCGGCATTGGCCGTAGGTAGTGGCTGGAAAGTAATGGTGCGGGTATCATTGCCCTCGTTGCAGAGAACGCTGTTTGTAGATGTAAGCGTAAGCTCTACACTTCCATTGGCGATATCGTTTGCGCTGGGCAGGTAGTTTGCATTCAGCGTATTTGCACCTGGCGAGAAAGATCCATCACCCGAAGTAGTCCAAATTCCCGTAGTGGTCTCGCCACTTATAATTCCATTCAGTTCAATTTGCGGCGTATCCTCGCAAACGGTTGAATTGTCGCCGGCGAACACAAAGGCGGAATTACCGAAAGTGAGCTCAAAACTTTCTGAGACTTGCGGGCATGCGCCGTTGTCAGTTGAAGTGAGTGTGATCTCTACCGATCCGGCATCAATATCATCCTGGGTAAATTCATACACTGCATTCAGGGCAGTATTCGCTGGGCTGAAGGTTCCGTTTCCGGATGTGCTCCAGATTCCTGTAGTAGACCCATTAGACACTTCACCAAAAAGCTGTACCTGGGTGGCGTCTACACAAGCTTGTTGATCAGTACCGGGGTAAACTTCTATTCCATTGCTCAGTAGAAGGCGTAGTGAATCAGTTTCGGTAAAGCACGTACCATCGTCGGTAGAAGAAAGTACTAGAAAAACTTCTCCGCTTTCAATATCCGCTTCGCTAGCCACGTAGAATGTGCTGAGATTTTCAGGGTTTTGAAAAACTCCGGTCCCCGTTGTAGACCACTCACCGCCACCTGCGTTCTCCACACTTCCCGAAATGGCAAATGGAGAAATCGTTCCACAGGCAGATTGATCTGCGCCGGCATCTACAACAGGCGATGGGACAATTGTGATTTCGAGGAAATCTGAAGCCAGGTTACAACTGTTCGTCGCATTTAGCACAATCTGGACACCACCGTTCAGGATATCCGCTTCGCTCGGAACATAAGTGGTATTTAAGGTATCGGCCGCGGGTGCGAATGAGCCCGATCCACTGGTGGTCCAAACCGCCTCGGTGGCTCCGGTAAGGCTACCCGATAATTGGACTTCTGGGTTGTTGGCACAAGATACTGCGTCTGACCCCGCATTGGCAGTCCCTTCCGGGAATACATTGAGCGTAAGCGTATCTGAAACAGAAATGCAATTACCTATGTCGGTAGAAGTGAGTATCAACTCAATAACCTGCACTTCTTCGTCTTCTTCAGACCATACGTAAGATGTATTAAGCGCATTTGGAGAAGGCGAGAACGTTCCGGAACCAGAACTGGTCCATTCGCCTGTATTGGATGCTCCCGATACCAGTCCGGCAATATCAACCGACTCTTCAGATGAGCAAACGGTGAGGTCTTCGCCGGCATCAACAACGGGCGAAGGAGTATATGTAATAATCAAATCGTCTGTAGCCTGATTACACGAATTAACGGCAAAAGTCAGAGTAACCGAACCATTTGCAATATCGGTTTCGCTTGGCACGTAATTAGCATTTGTTTGGTTTGCATTCGGTGTGAATGCTCCGGATCCCGACGTGATCCAGGTTCCTTCTGTAGCTGCACCCCCAATGGTTCCTTCCACAGATGCTACGGGATTGTTAGAGCAAAGTTCCTGGTCTTCGCCGGCATCCGAAGTTCCCGCGGGAGCGATAAAAACAGTGATCTCTTCCGAAACGGGTGTGCAGTTTCCATTATTGGTAGATGTCAGTGTTAGGGTCACTTCTCCGTTCAGCGAATCGGCGGAAGAAATCTGGTAGGAGCCATCGAGCACCCCAGCAGTGGGCACAAAGACCCCGCTTCCACTAGTAGACCATATTCCAGTAGATGTAGGCCCGGTAACCTCCCCATCAAGTGGTACTACCAAATCGTCAACGCAGGCAAAATAATCCTCCCCGGCGTCAACTTCGGGCGCTGGTGTAAAGTTTAGCGTTACCTGATCTGAAACGGGTGTACAATTCCCATTTCCGAATGTGGTTAATGTAAGGGTAACCGTACCCGCTGCCAATTCAGACTGCGATGGTGAATACGTTGCATTCACGGTTGATGCATCGGGACTGAAACTACCCGAGCCACCAGACCAGTTAGCACCTTCTGAAACGGTAAAAGAGCCATTCAGCGTTACCGTTGCATTGTTCTCACAAGCGGTTATATCGGTTCCCGCATCCACAATTGGAGCAGGAGTAAAATTGATGGTCATCTGATCTGATTCGGAATTGCAATTTCCATTGGAAGTACTGGTCAGGGTCAGATTCACAAAGCCATTGGAAATATCATCTGCAGATGGCTGATAGGTGGCATTCAGGGTTGTATTTGAAGGAATAAACGTTCCCGTTCCCCCACTCCAAACGCCTCCACCGGCAAGCGCAACACTTCCATTGAGGCTAACATCGCTGTTGTTTGCACAAACCTCCACATTATCGCCTGCGTCAACATCTGGAGACGGGTTGATGGTGATGTTCACATCGTCGCTTACTTCCGGACATTCTCCGGTTCCATCCGTAGTGAGTGTGAGTGTTACAAAACCATTTGTTATCTCTGCGTTCGATGGGGTATAATTGGCCTGAGGGTCTTCATCGCCGGGATCAAAGAAACCGTTGCCCCCATTCCACTCCACTCCATCGGCATTGGTAAAGGAGCCATTGAGTGAAACCGTAGGCGCATTCTGACATGAACTGAGGTTAGAGCCCGCATTTACTGTTGGAATCGGATCAAAGAAAATGGTCACTTCATCAGACTCTTCCAGGCAGTTGCCGTTGGCAATTGACGTTAAAGTGAGCGTAACGCTTCCATCTGCAATTTCTGCCGCAGTGGGGCTGTACACCGCCGACATGTTGAGCGAGTTTGGAGAGTAAGAGCCTGCACCACCGCTCCACTGCGCGCCACCTGCGACAGTAAAACTTCCATCGAGTGTGGCTTGCGGGCTTGCCGCACAAAGGGTAATATCATCACCGGCATCTACAGTAGGTGCAGGAGTGAAGGTAATGGTCATTTCATCGCTTTCTGCCACACAGCTTTCATTATCGGTAGATGTTAGGGTTAATGTTACGGAGCCCGAAACGATCTCTGGAAATGTTGGGGTGTAAACCGCATTTACATCGTTCGCAGAAGAACTGTAAGTTCCCAAACCGCCAGACCATACTCCGCCACCGGCATTGCTTACGTTGCCGTCGAGTTGCACATCCGCGTTGTTTTCGCAAATATTTTGGTCGGCCCCCGCAGAAACAACTGGAGCTGGAGCAATATTGATCTGCACATTGTCCGAAACGGGCAGGCAGTTGCCAATTCCAGTGGTAGTAAGCGTAAGGACAACCCCGCCATTAGAAATTTCTGCAGTGGTTGGGGTGTAAGTTGCCCCCAAACTATTGGCATCGGGCGAGAAAACGCCATTTCCACCGGACCACACTCCACCCGAAGCGGTAGAGACAGATCCATTTAAATTGGCTTCTACATCGTTTTCACATACATCTATGTCAGACCCGGCATTTGCAGTTGGCGCCGGGGTGAAGTTAATGGTCACCTCATCGGTTTCGGGAAGACAGTTTCCGTTGCCCGTTGTGGTTAAGGTTAGTGTTAGGGAGCCCGAATCGATTTCATCAGCGGTGGGCAGGTACGATGCATTCAGGGCATTTGCATTCGGACTAAAAACACCGTCTCCGCCAGACCAGGTTCCGCCGGTTGCAACCGTTACTTCACCTTCCAAACTCACTTCCGCATTATTGGCGCAAAGGGTTTGATTCGCTCCGGCATCTGCCGTTGGAGCAGTTCCGAACGTGTAAGTTACATCATCGCTCACGGCTACGCAATTTCCATTACCGGTAGAAGTAAGCGTTAGGGTAAGAACACCACCATTTATTTCACTTTGGCTGGGTGTATAGGTTGCGTCCAGCGCATTTGAATTGGGCGTAAAGCTTCCCGAAGCACCGCTCCAGCTTCCGCCGGTCGCACCGGTAACGGAACCATTCAATTCTATTTCGGGGTTATTGGCGCAGAATTCAGATCCGGTGCCTGCATCCACTACAGGTTCCGGGGTAATGGTGATGGTCATTTGATCGGTAACGGGGATGCAATTGCCGTTTCCAGTAGTGGTAAGCGTTAAAGTAACTGTGCCTTCCGCAATTTCGTCCGTTGAAGGTGTGTAGGCCGCATCCAGTGCGTTTGCATCTGGAGAGAACACTCCGTTTCCACCGCTCCATGTTCCACCGCTGGCAACAGAAACTGCTCCGTTTAAGTTCACTTCAGCATTATTGGCGCAAACGGTTCTATCGTTTCCCGCATTGGCAACTGGCGATGGCGTAAATGTTATTTCCACATCGTCGGTAACGGGAATACAATTTCCATTGCCGGTGGTGGTTAGTGTCAAGGTTAAAGAGCCGTCGTCTATCTCGTCTGCAGTTGGGGTATAGGTTGCGTTTAACGTATTTTCATCAGGGGTAAAAGTTCCATTTCCACCGCTCCAGGTTCCACCGGTTGCTATGGTTACCGCTCCATCTAAAAGAACATCGGCATTATTGGAGCAAACACTGCTGTTTTCGCCGGCATCGGCAGTTGGCGAAGGACCGAAGGTATAGGTTACATCGTCGGTTTCTGCTACGCAACTTCCGTTTCCTGTTGATGTTAATGTAAGAGTTACCTCTCCATTATTTATTTCGGTCTGGCTGGGCACGTATGTAGCATTTAAGGTTGTGGAGTTGGGGTTAAAGGTTCCGTTTCCACCGCTCCAGGCGCCTCCCGAGGCGATCGTAACCGAGCCGTTGAGCGAAATTTCCGGATTATTCGAACACAGTTCAGTTCCGGTTCCTGCATCCACAACCGGAGCGGGAGTGATTGTAATTGTTATATCATTTGATTCCGGCAGGCAATTTGCGTTACCCGTGGTTGTTAGTGTTAGTGTCACCTCACCAGCTGCGATCTCATCGGCAGATGGCTCATACGTGGCATCCAGCGTATTATTATCTGGAGAGAAAATTCCATTTCCACCGGTCCAGGTTCCACCCGTCGCCACACTCACATTTCCATCTAAATCCACTTCCGCATCGTTTGCACAAACGGTTTGATCTGCACCGGGATTCGCGGTTGGTGCGGGTGTAAAAGTGAGTACTATCTCATCTGTAACGGGCAGGCAATTTCCATTTCCGGTGGTGGAAAGGGTGAGCGTAACGCCACCGTTATCAATTTCTGTTTGGGTAGGCGTATAGCTCGCATTCACCACACCGTTGTTTATTTCGCTCTGGCTCGGCACGTAAGTCGCATTCAAATCATTGGAATTTGGCGAGAACGTTCCGCTACCGCCACTCCATGAACCACCAGATGCCACGGTAACCGAACCGTTGAGATTTATTTCGGGATTATTGGAGCATAATTCACTCCCCGTTCCCGCATCCACTTCGGGTGCAGGCGTAATGGTTATTTCCAGGTCGTTTGAAACGGGAAGGCAAGTTGCATTTCCGGTAGTAGTTAAGGTCAGGGTAACGCCACCGTCGGATATTTCATCGGCCGATGGCGTGTAAGTAGCATTCAATGTATTATTATCGGGAGAGAAAACCCCGTCTCCACCTGTCCAGGTTCCGCCTGATGCGACGGTAACCTGACCGTTGAGATCAACTTCCGCGTCGTTTCCACAAACCGTTTGATCAGATCCCGGATTGGCTGTTGGTGCAGGAGTAAAGTTTAGCGTCACTTCATCTGTTTCAGACACACAGTTTCCATTTCCAGTAGATGTAAGCGTGAGGGTAACGCTGCCGCTCGATATTTCAGCGGGTGTAGGTGTATAAACTGCATTCAGGTCGCCGGCTCCGGGGGAGTAGGTTCCACTTCCACCGCTCCATGTACCCCCTGTTGCAACATTTACGCTGCCACTCAAAGTAGCTTCGGCATTGTTTGCGCAAAGCGTTTGATCCACACCGGCATTTACTTCCGGCGCCGGACCAAACGTAAAGGTTACATCGTCGGTAGCTGGGGTGCAATTTCCGTTTCCAGTTGTGGAAAGGGTAAGCGTTACAGAGCCGTTGTTTATTTCAGTTTGTGTTGGAGTGTAATTTGCATTGAGGGTGGCATCGTCCGGGTCGAAAGTGCCGTTGCCGCCACTCCAAAGTCCACCCGAAGCAATGGTAACAGAACCGTTAAGGGAGATTTCCGCATTATTGGAACAAAACTCAGCATCCGTTCCGGCGTTTGCCGTAGGTGGGGGAGTTATTGTTATTTCTACCTGATCAGACTCCGGTAAGCAATCCCCGTTTCCGGTCGATGTCAACGTAAGGGTAACCGTGCCGGCCGTGATCTCTGCCGGCGATGGGGTATAGGTAGCATCCAACTCATTTGCATTGGGAGAGAACGTTCCCAGTCCGCCAGACCAGGTTCCACCCGTTGCCACGGATACGGATCCATCGAGCGATACATCTGCGTTATTGGCGCAAACCGTTTGGTCTGTTCCGGCATCAACAACGGGCGAAGGACCAAAGGTGATCTCCACCTCATCGGTTTCGGGCAAACAGCTTCCGTTTCCGGTGGTCGTTAAAGTGAGCGTTACCGACCCGTCTGCAATTTCAGTTGCAGTGGGCGTGTATGTCGCGTTTAAGTCGTTAGCCCCGGGAGCGAATGTTCCCGCGCCACCCGACCATGTTCCGCCGGTAGCCACGGTTACACTTCCGCTGAGCGAAACGTCGGCATTATTGGAACAAACCGTTTGGTCTGCGCCCGCATCGGCTGTTGGTGCCGGCCCGAAAGTATAGGTCACATCATCTGAAACGGCAATACAATTGTTGTTCCCGGTTGAGGCGAGGGTCAGGGTAACAGAACCGTTGTTAATTTCACTCTGACTGGGCACGTAAGTGGCATTTAGGGTGCTGGCATCGGGCGAAAAAGATCCCGAACCACCAGACCACGCAGCGCCGGTTGCAATAGTTACAGATCCATTGAGGGATATTTCAGCGTTGTTGGAGCACAATTCAGAGCCTGTGCCTGCGTCAACCGTAGGTTCAGGTGTAATGGTTATTGTTACCTGATCGCTTTCGGAGTTGCAATCGCCATTTCCGGTAGACGTGAGGGTGAGCGTTGCTGTGCCCGCCGAAATTTCTGCGAGCGAAGGAGTATATGTGGCTCCGAGCGAAGCATTGTCGGGCGAAAAAGTACCACTTCCGCCAGACCAAACTCCACCGGTAGCGATCGAAATGCTTCCGTTTAAGTTCACTTCCGGATCGTTTGCACACACCGTCGGGTCAGAACCCGCACTCACCGAAGGCGAAGGGGTAAAATTGATATTTACCACATCCTGTTCGGGATTACAGTTTCCATTCGATGTTGAAGTGAGAACCAGAGACATGGAACCCGAAGCGATCTCTCCCGCTGTGGGGTTGTAAGTAGCGTTTAGCGAATTGGCATTTGGAACAAAAGTTCCTGCTCCACCTGACCAGGTTCCACCACCCGCATTCGAAACCGATCCATCTAAATCTACTTGTGCATTATTAGAACAAACAGAAATATTTGATCCGGCATCAACATCGGGTGCCTCTGTAAAGGTTAAAACCACATCATCGGTTACGGCGATACAATTCCCATTTCCGGTTGTGGTCAGGGTAAGGGTGAGTGACCCCGATGAAATTTCTGAAGCGGTGGGAGAATAAGTCGCCTCCAGGTCGTCGTTGTTCGGAGTGTAGGTTCCCAAGCCACCCGACCAGGTTCCACCTGATGCTATGGAAACGGAACCATCGAGGGATACTTCTGAATTATTTGCACAAATCGTTTGATTGCTTCCCGCGGAAGCGGTGGGTGCATCTGTAAAGTTAATGGTAACCGCATCTGAAACCGGGGTGCAATTTCCATTTGCAGTTGTGGTTAAGGTGAGTGTAACCGAACCATTTGATATCTCGGCAGCCGTTGGGTTGTAGGTTGCATTTAGGGCAGTGTTATCGGGGCTAAAAGATCCAGAACCGCCAGACCACTGGCCACCTCCCGCAACAGAAATAGAACCACTAAGATCTACAGCCGGGTTGTTCTCGCAAATATCCTGATCGGCACCCGCATCGGCTGTAGGAGCCGGAGTAAATGTAAAGGTCACCTCATCTTCTTCGGGGTTGCAATTTCCATTGTCAAGAGATGTAAGCGTAAGGGTTATAGATCCCGATGAAATTTCTCCAGCTGTGGGTGTATAAGTTGCATCGAGCTCGGTTGTGCTTGGCGAAAAAGTACCGCCACCACCAGACCAGATCCCAAAACTTGCACCGGTCAAACTACCGTTCAAATCTATATCCGGATTATTCTCGCAGATATCAGCATCGGCACCGGCATCTACAGTTGGTGCATCGGTGAAGTTTATGGTCATTTCATCTGACTCAGGCACACAATCGCCATTACCGGTTGTGGTAAGCGTTAGCGTTACATTTCCCGTAAGTAGTTCATTAAACGTTGGGGTGTAAACTGCATTCAAAGTGTTTTCATCGGGACTAAATGTTCCATTTCCACCTGTCCAGGTTCCACCCGAAGCCACAGCAACAGATCCGTTTAGCGTGACATCTGCATTATTTCTACACACGGTTTGATCGCTACCGGCATCTGCGGTGGGTGCATCTGTAAAGGTGAGGGTCACTTCATCTGTTGCCGGGTTACAACCGGCATTATCAGTGGTGGTTAATGTAAGTGTAACACTGCCGTTTAAAAGTTCAAGATTGCTCGGCGTGTAAATAGGTGCGAGAGAAGATGCTGAAGGTGTAAAGAACCCTGTGCCACCGCTCCAAACTCCGCCTCCTGCAATGGTAACGCTACCGTTCAATTGTGCATCGGGGTTGTTTTCACAGAGCACCTGATCTTCGCCGGCATCGGCGGTGGGTGCCGGGCCAAAAGTAATTTCAACAACATCTGACTCCTGCAGGCAGTTTCCATTGCCCGTTGAAGAGAGTGTAAGCTCAACGCTTCCATCTGCAACCTCGGCTGCCGAAGGTGTATAAGTGGCATCGAGCGTACCGGGCGAAGGGTTAAAAGTGCCATCTCCACCGCCCCAAACTCCTCCGGTAGCAACGTCTACAAACCCATCTAATGTTACCGTAGTATTGTTTTCACAGGCTTCAATGTCTGCTCCGGCATTTACTACCGGTGCAGGGGTATATGTAATTACAACTTCATCTTCTACCGGAAAGCAATTGCTTACAGATGTAAGGGTAAGCGTAACCTCTCCAGCACTTAAATCGGCGAGGCTGGGCTCGTAGGTGGCCTCGAGGGTGGTAGCATCGGGAACAAAAGTACCGGTACCATTTGTGCTCCACACGCCCTGGGTAGCTCCACCGGAAATACTTCCTTCAATTTCGGTATCGCGATTTGCACAAACCGTTTGATCGGGGCCGGCATCAACGAGTATTTCTGCCGAGAACTCCGAGAAATATCCAAAACGGCAGCCCGAACTCGCGCCGCCGTTAATTAATCCGAGCGAAAAAGGCTCCTGGGAGTTGGTAATTAAATTTGGATCGCCAGAGGGAATTTGACCTGTGCCGAACTGAATTTGTGCTCCTACCCAAAATCCACCTGTTCCGGGTACCGGATCAAAATCTGCTGGATCAATCAGTGTGGCATCGCCGTTTAATACAAAATCGTCTTCGGCTCCAGCCGGCACGAGAAGATTGATAAAAAAGCTTTCGTTGGTTGCCCGGACAAAACTCACTTGCTCTGATCCCGCACAATTAAGTGGAGGTAAGAGTGCCATACCCACTTCGCAACCAAAACCGCTGATGTGGATTAAGTAAAAATCTTTGTCACCTGTTATATAAGTCAGGTCGTCTGTTATGGTGATACGGTACGTTTCTCCATTAAAAAGTGTGGTTTCAACTGCACCGTTTACCGAAATCTGTGTATTGGTTTGAGTTGCTACCACGTAAGCGTATTCCGGGGTAGTTAATCCCCCTTTGTTTACGATGTACTCATTACCCACTATATCAACGGGAACGAGCTGATCGCCGATCAGGTCTTTGCAGCCTGCCGGCTGTGGCCAAACGGAATCGTCTTTAACAGATACGGCAATGGGCTTGTCTGAAATAATAGATGATCCAGAGGGGTTATCTGACCCGTTCGTACTCGTAACCGATGCAGAATACGTCTGCCCTTCGTTAAGTGTGATCACAAAACTTTCGAATGCAGGCTGGCCTCCATCGAGCTCGCTCGTTGGATAGATAAGAACGGTGGTGTTGTCTTCGGTTGCGACAATATCAAAACTGGTATATGGTTCGGGCGTATAACTTCCGTTTCTCCATGTGTTTTGCATCGGTGTATAAAACTCCGTACCCAATCCATTTATCCCTTTCAGCGCCCAGATGTCTGGGTTTTGTGGCGAGCTGATCTCAAAAATTGCGGTAATATCGGTGGTAGATTCAATTTTTAGCCCTGTATTGAGCACCGTACCCGTCGGGGAAGTGAATAAGTCGGGAAGTAGAGAAGTAATTTCTATGGTCTCCGAAGAATTTGGAGCGAGCGTTGTCGTAATGGGCGTACCCCCATTGAAACCGGGGTTGGCGGGTTGAGAAATCGTAACATCGGCTGCGAGGTCGCCACTGGCAAGCCTGATATACGATGGGTCGCCACCCGTACTGTGGCCGGATGTAACCTGAGGCGGCGCCAACCAGAATTCGGTGCTCGTCTGAGCAAAGGATATCGTGGTAGATAGAATGAAAATAAAGAATGCTACTAACAGCTCAGGTCGGCCAATGATTCGGCCAATTGATTTCGATGGGGAGAAATGCATGAATTCTAAGATCTTATACAAACGCCAAAGTAGGCTTAATGAAAAAACGTCATTGTAAGGGACGGCAGAACTTTTTTATACGGCGCTGTTGATAAGTAGTTATAGCTTGTTAAAATCTTTTACAGACCTTAGGGAATGCAGGCCTTCGAGACGATAATTAAACCCCAAATAAATCGAATACCTTATTATCAATGCGTTGTAGTAAAATCGACTGGGACAACGAGTACAATGTCCCCTGTAGCCTTCCAAGAGTCGTCAAATTCTGCATCGCGGGATGTTTGAATCTTGATGGTGGCCACATCCAGATCGGGGTTCGCATTCTTTAGGTACCAGTAAATTCCTCCGTAACCGGCAGAGTGAAAATCGCCGTTTATATGCAGAAAAAGTGTTTGATCCGAAACGCGCTTTGCAATGCTCTCGGCCATGGTTGCGTCTTTTATCGCCTGCGCCTGAATAAAGTTCAAGGACTCGGCACCCGTGCCATGCCCTCCCATCATTTCTTCCATCATCTTATACCCCGGTATTTCCATAGAAAAAGCAATTGGAAGGCTGGCCATGTATGCTTTTGCATCGGAGCTAAAATGCTCCAGGGTATCCAGGCCGTGTTTAGACACAAACGAGGCGTACCTTCTGGGAACATTAGTAGCAATGAATTCCAAACTGTTTTTCTTTGCGAAATTTAAAATGGGCCGGTAATCCGTTTCGTAATTGGTCCAGAGTTTCGCTTCCGACTCAAAATTCTTTTCGGGGGTCAGTCCTTTAAGTAACTCGTCAATCAGCAATTGGTCGTCTCGCTCAAAAAACTCACCTCCCAAAACTAAATCTCTTCTTTCGGAAAGATCTTCAATCAATCTCTTTTGAACCCAGTGAATTATTGCACTATTATGATGCTCGCCAAAGAGAACTACATCTCGCGATTCCATAAAGTTTACCACTTCGGCGTAAGTCATTTTCACCCCCGAAGAATCGTAAAATGCAGCGGCGATTAGCTCGGGATTTTCATTCTGACTGTAGGCTGCGTTTACCGTTAAAAATGCGAGAAAGTAGAGTGCAAAAGTTTTCATAGACGCGATTTTACGATAATTTAATCATTTCTGGCAGTTCAAAGTAATCATCTTAGTAATTTTGGCAGGATGAAAAAGATTCTCGTTCTCGGAAAAGACGGCCAATTAGGGCGTTCCCTTCAGGCCAAAGGCATTATGCAATGCCTGGGGCGAGACGAGTTAGACCTGAGTAAGACCGAAACCATTTTTGACCGCCTAATGGATTTGGATTTTGATATCCTTGTAAACGCCGCTGCTTATACTGCTGTGGATAAAGCTGAAGTTGAGAGAAAACTGGCGGAAAAGATCAATGGGGAATCACTGGAATTCATTTCGAAAGCCTGCAATGAAAAAGGGGCCCTACTCATTCAAATTTCCACAGATTATGTTTTTGGCGATACCTTGCCAAGGCCAATCTGCGAAACGCACACAACCATTCCCGAAAGTGTTTACGGGGCTTCTAAGCTCTATGGCGAATCGATGGTTCAGAAATTTTGCGAGCGCTATTTCATCATTAGAACCTCATGGCTATATAGCAACTACGGCCATAATTTTATGAACACCATGCTGAAGCTCGCCGAAACAAAATCGAAAATCAACGTGGTTGTAGATCAGGTAGGAAGCCCAACATGGGTAGACGATTTGGCCGATGCCGTGCTTGAAATTTCCCGCTCAGCTTCTACTGAATACGGTATTTACCACTACAGCAATGAAGGGCTGTGTTCGTGGTTTGATTTTGCCCACGCTATTTTTGAAATAACGGGAAGTAGCGTGGATCTTTCACCCGTAGAATCAGATGCTTTTCCCACCAAAGCTACGCGACCCAGTTACAGCGTTCTGAACAAACGAAAAATTAGGAATACTTTTAACTTTCAGATCAATCACTGGCGCGATAGTTTAAACCGCTGTCTGGAACAAAAGAAATCAAGTAAATGACACAATCGCTATTGGTAACCGGTGGAGCTGGATTTATAGGCTCCAATTTTATTGAATTCCTTCTGGAGTCCAATTCCGGACTAAAAATTTACAATTTAGACTTGCTCACCTACGCCGGCGATTTGGAAAACACGAAACGTTTTTCTGACGACCCCAATTACAAGCTTATCGAAGGGGATATTTGCGATAGAAAGCTGGTTGAATCTCTTTTTGAAAAGTACGATTTTGACGGAGTGGTTCACTTCGCCGCCGAATCGCATGTAGACAACAGCATCTCCGGTCCTGAAGCTTTTATAAAAACAAACGTAAACGGCACCTTCACCCTTCTTGACGTAGCGCGAAAAAACTGGATGGCAGAACCGTTTAAATGCTTCGAGGGAAAGAAGGAAAACCGTTTTCTCCATATAAGCACCGACGAAGTTTACGGGAGTTTAGGCGCAGATGGATTATTCACCGAAAAAACGCCCTATGCCCCAAACAGTCCATACAGTGCAAGTAAGGCCGCCAGCGATATGATTGTGAGAAGCTATTTCCACACTTACGGAATGAATGTAGTTACCACCAACTGCTCTAATAACTACGGCCCCAAACAACACGACGAGAAGCTCATACCCACAATTATTAGAAAGGCGCTAAACGGAGAATCTATACCCATTTACGGGGATGGATTAAACGTGCGCGACTGGCTCTATGTGCTCGACCACTGCAGGGGAATCTGGATGGCATACGGCAAAGGAAAGGCTGGTGAAACCTACAATATCGGCGGAGAAAATGAGCGGACAAATATTTACATTGCACAACGCATTTGCGGCATTCTAGACGAGCTGGAGCCGAAAACGGGTACATCTTACGCCGGGCAGATAACATACGTTAAAGACCGTCCCGGACACGACAAAAGATACGCCATCGACGCGACGAAAATCACGTCCGAATTGGGATGGGAAGCGAACGAAAACTTTGAATCGGGAATCAGAAAAACAGTAGAACACTATATTTCAAAATACACTTCAGTATGAATGCGGAAATACAAGAAAAGGCAGAATTTTGGATGTCCGACGCTTTTGACGAAAACACGAAAGCAGAGGTAAAAGACTTAATAGAAAATAATCCGAGGGAACTCGAGGATGCCTTTTACAAGGATTTGGAGTTTGGTACAGGCGGACTTCGCGGAATTATGGGAGCCGGTACCAATCGGGTAAATAGCTACACCATTGCAATGGCCACACAGGGCCTTGCGAACTACATTAAAAAAGTGTCGGGTAACAAAAATCCGGGTGTAGCCATCGCTCACGATTGCAGAAACAACAGTCACATCTTCGCTCGTAAAAGTGCTGAAGTACTGGCCGCCAACGATATTAAAGCCTATCTTTTTAGCGAGCTGAGGTCAACTCCAGAACTGTCGCACGCGGTAAGGCACTTACACTGCACCGCGGGTATTATGATTACCGCATCGCACAACCCAAAAGAGTACAACGGGTATAAAGTATACTGGGAAGATGGCGGGCAAATAGTGCCGCCAAACGACTCGGGAATTATTAGCGAAGTTCGCAAGATAAAGACCCCGAAGGAAATAAATTCCAATCCAAAGAAAGAGTTAATTGCGGTAATCGGCGAAGATGTAGACAATGCCTACCGCAAACTCACCATTAAGGAGTGCAGAAAACCCGAAATTATCAAGGCAAATAGCGATATGCCGATCGTTTTCACTCCAATTCACGGAACGGGTATTTCGCTTGTGCCCATTTTAGAGCAACTCGGATTCGAGAATGTATCCGTTGTGGAAGAACAAAAAAAGCCCGATGGAAATTTTCCAACGGTTCACTCTCCCAACCCGGAGGAAGCAGCCGCCCTTGATCTGGCTCTTAAACTCGGTAAGGAAAAAGACGCCGAAATCGTTATGGGAACAGACCCCGATGGCGATCGCATAGGAATAGCCGTTAAAAATGAACAGGGTGATTTGATTCTACTCAATGGAAATCAAACCGCGGCAATGCTTACACATTATATTCTATCTACCTTAAAAGCTGATAAAAAGCTTCCGGAGAATGGGTTTGTCTGCAAAACAATTGTTACTTCTGAATTGCTCGATCGCATTTCCGAAAAATTCAATCTCCCATGCTATAGCACGCTTACAGGATTTAAATACATCGCAGAAAAAATTCGCGAACGCGATGGAAAGGAGAAATTTATTTGTGGCGGCGAAGAAAGCTACGGTTTTCTCGTGGGCGACTCCGTTAGAGATAAAGATGCAAATGTAACTGGTGCGCTGCTATGCGAAATAGCCACCTGGGCAAGATCAATTGGAAGTTCATTCTACAACGAACTGCTCAATGTATATGCCGAATACGGACTTTACCGCGAAGCACTCGTATCGCTTGTGAAAAAGGGAAAAGACGGAGCTAAACAAATAAATCAGATTATGCAGGGCTACCGCGATAATACACCTGCAGAAATTTCGGGTAGCGAAGTAATGGAGATGAGAGATTACCAGAAAGGTGAAATAACGGATATGCGATCGGGAGTAAAGCGCAAAACCGGACTTCCCAAGTCAAATGTGGTACAGTTCTATCTCGCGGATGGCAGCAAAGTTACGGCGCGGCCTTCGGGCACAGAACCCAAAATTAAATTCTATTTCAGCCTACATGCAGAACTCAATGCCACTGCCGACTATGAAAGGGTCTCAAAACAACTCGACAATAGAATTGACGAATTGAAAGCTGCGTTTGTGAGCAGCTAATGCTTTTCAATTGTGGCCAACACGCTTAAATCAAGTAGTAATTCGATATTTCAGAATTGGAATGAAACCCGTTGAGACCTTTTAATTAAAAGTAATATAAACTAAATCAGCGCATTGTGAAATAAATTAGTATCTTGGCCTGCCGTAATTTTCGAACCCTGTTCGATGGGTATAAAAACCCATGGGTTTAGATTATCGCCAGTTGCCAAAAAGAATACTCAAAATTCGTTGGAAAGATGGACGTCATAGAATTGCAGGTAAAATTAAAAGGAATTCTAAAAAAACTCCTGCCCGATCAAAAAGTACCCCTGGCACTTGTAGACTTTCCCAACTACTTAAATGTAGGGGATAATGCCATATGGCTAGGTGAAATAGACTTGCTTAAGGAACTCGGCTTTGAAATTAACTACATCTGCACCGTTTCGAGTTATAATAAGGCCCAACTAAAAAAAGCGCTTCAGAAAAATGGGGTTATTCTCCTGCAAGGGGGAGGAAACTTTGGCGATCTGTGGATGCGCCACGAAAATCTTCGCCGAAATGTAATACAAGATTTTCCAGATCACCAAATCATTCAGCTACCGCAGTCTATTCATTATGCTAATCAAACTGAGCTTGATCTCAGTACAGAAATTTTAAACAACCACCCCAATCTCACCTTATTAGCGCGTGATTTAAAGAGCTTTGCTTTCGCAAAAGAAAATTTTAAAAGTTCTAGCTTTTTGTGCCCCGATATGGCTTTTGGAATCAAACTAGTGAGCAAATCAACATCTCCGCCTAAATACGACATTCTCTGGCTAATCAGGGGCGACAAGGAAACTAAAAACAATGCTTTTCAACTTCAAGTAGAAGATCGGAATGAGGCCGTTTCAGATTGGAGTTCTGGCTACCACTCACAGCTAGACACGTTTTGTTCCGTTCTGTTTAGACTTGTCAAGAAGTTTCCATCTTCTCATACATTTACTCACGCATTATTGCTCAGGGCTGCTACCCGCGCTGCCCGAATGCGTATGAACTACGGAGTAGAACTTTTAAGCCAGAGCAAAAGTGTAGTTACCGACCGCTTACACGGGCACATTATTTGTTTCTTACTTGGGATACCGCATATTGCCATGGACAATAGCTACGGAAAAGTAAGTGGCTTTATAAAAACCTGGGGGACTGGCGATGAAAAGTTCTCCCATTTTGCATCAGATGGCAAGGAAGCTCGCAGGCTGTCAGAAAAATTAGTTGGAAATTTTTAAATCCGCACCTTCCCGTGTCTAAAAATTAAAATCTTCGCTAATTTTTCATTTTTTTGAAACCCTCGATTAGTTTTACAGCCCTTTTCATCAAATCCAAAACCGACTCGTGATGCTTCCACAATCAATTCATTCTGTTTTTGTGTTTCCCTTAAGGCGAATACTTCTTCAAAAGACCTTAACCGTTTTTGCAATTGGGCTGATGGTCGGTTTACAAACTTCAGCGCAATGTCTGGAGATCACGACATCTCCCGAGGCCGAGCTTTTTTGTCCGGATGAAGAAATTACCCTTACAGCATCTGATGGTTTCGAAAGTTACACGTGGTACTACGACTTCAGCAACGAAAACTCCGACGGTACACTATACGAAGAGACGGATGTAAACACTTTAACCTTAAACGCCAGTGAATGGGCGGTAACGTATTGGTACGTCGAAACAGATGACCCCGGTTGCACAGAACCATCTCCTACCGTTGTTTGGGACGGTTGGATTTTCGCCCCAATAGCGATTTCGCACGATGAAAACACAACGTTGTGCCCGGGCGATAGCAGCCTTATAGAAAATGCATTTAACGGCCCTGCCAGCTTCCAGTGGTTTCAAGATTTCGCCCCCATTCCCAATGCAAACGATGCTCAATATTGGGTAACAGAAACAGGCTTTTATACCCTCGAGGCTTCTTACCCACAATGTCCAAATTACTGGCTTAGCTCTGGAGTAGGGCCAGAATTTGACGAATACAACGTCGTACTTCCCGAGATAGATGCGCAGACTATTGAAGACGAAGTTATTTTATCAATCGATTTCGGAAATGATATTCAATGGTTTCTGAATGGGGTGGTCATAGATGGGGCAAACGAGCTCACTTACGCACCTTCAGAAACCGGAATCTACACCGTAACAATTGTAGATCAAAACGGATGCAATCTCACATCCGGTCCATATAAGCTAGAAGTTTTGAGCAGTGAATTTGCAGTCTCACAGAAGTGGCTGGTTGTCTTCCCAAACCCATTTTCAGATCAAATTAATATTTCGGCATCAGAGGATGCGAAAGCCATGACCTACCGAATTTTTGATTTGGCCGGCGAGCGCGTGAGATCGGGCGTAATAGACACGAAAATGGAAACCGAAATTCGGAACCTGAAAAGCCTCTTGCCAGGGGTTTATGTACTTGAACTTTTGCCGCTAAACGAACCCGCAAAAAGAATTAAGCTGGTGAAGCAATAGCGCTTCCATCAAACCTGATGTGCTTCTCGCGATAAGTCAAAAACCGTTTTCACGGGGTTGAATGTTTCAATCGGTACTTCAACAAAAATGGTGTTCCAGTTATACATGGCCCCATTCCAAAGACCGGGTAATTCCAGTGCAAAAATATCTTTACCGGCCGCTGTTTTTCCCACCCGCATTCCGGTCTTTTCGTTTCGGAATTGGAGAAGGTCAAAAGTTTCGCCGTTGTAGTTGCGCACACCTAAAACCAGGTCTACGGGGTTAAAGTGCGTGGCGGTTTTTAAAAGCTCTTCCTGCTCGGGATCTTCGAGATCAATCTGTGCTTTCTCGACGATTTGAAGGGATGTGCCCCCATTTTCGTCTTTTACTACAAATGGGCCGCCTCCGGGTTCTCCCTCGTTCTTCACCATACCACATACTTTAATCGGCCGGTCCATAAGTTGCTTCATGCCATCTGCCGAAAGGCCATCAACATCTTCGTTAAACCACTCGCTCATGAACGCTCGCGCGTCTTTCAGCTTTTCGTCTCCGTTGTCGAGTGCGCTGCGGAGGGCAAACATTTTTTCGCGCACGTCTATCAGCACTCCCGCTAAAAGTTCTTTGTACTCTACTGTAGTTTGCTTTTTGGAGTCGGGCACCACGTTATCTATATTTTTCACAAAGATGATATCGCTGTCAATTTCATTCAGGTTCTCTATGAGAGCCCCGTGCCCGGCGGGCCGAAAGAGCAGTTTGCCATCCTCGGTACGCACCCATTTTTGGGTGTCCCGATAAATTGCCGGAGTATCTGTTTCGGGTTTTTGAATGCTTGTATCAATTAAAAACTTCACGTTCAGGGCGCGCGAGATGCAATCGGTTAAGCCGAAAAGGTGGTCTTCTACATCGCTTCTTTTATCGGCGGGAATAGTGAAGTGGATATTTGCAACACTTCCGTGGGCGGCATATTTAGCCGCTTCGTGGTAGTGTTCTTCAAAAGCCGTTCGCTTCTCGTCGTCTGAATACCTGTGAAAGGCTATCATTCCCTTTGGACTGGCTCCGTAGTCCATCCCTTCGGGCAATAAAAGCGTTTCCAAAATTTTTCGCTTGTCGGCATCGGTTTTGGGTCTTTCTCCTTTTGGGAATTCTGCTCGAGCGAGAAGTTCATCTCCAAAAGCATACGTGTGGAGATCTTCAAAAAAGTGGTCGAGTTCGTTGTAATTGTCTCTTTCCAAAGCCTGGAAAAGCGCCTTGAACATCCTGCTAGCCGCTCCGCTAGCGGGCACGAACTTCACAGTTTCCAGATTTTTTACGCTGCGGTACTTTTCTCGGAAAGCTTCCAGCTCAGCTCTCTCAAACCGTCTGATCTCCTTCCCGAGCTCGGCGTTTTTATAAATAGTTACCGGAGGAAAACCATCCTTCAATTGCGTGAAGTACTTCTCCATATCTCCGGTTGTCAATCCTTTAGACTCAATAAAATCAATATCTTTTGGTGTCAATGCTTCCATTTCGAATAGTTGAAATTTGCTTTCTACACAAATCTATTGATAATTACCAAGCTAAGTTCGATTGCCATTGGGATTTTCAAATATTCTAAAAAGTCAATTTATATGGCGTATAGGCATATGATTAGATGGCTCATGGAACTTAGAAAGTTGGTTTTTCCGCCACGCGTTGCTTCAGTTTTTAGATCTCTTCTGGTAAAAATGTCGCGCACCTTCATTGATATGCAGGTAGCTTTCAATAGTGACATGCCACGAAGTCAGAAGGAATAGATTTTGCATTGCAGCTTCGCGCCTTGACGAACAACTATTTCACGCAAAGTCGCCAAGCCGCAAAGGTTTTTTTCTGTGTTCCAAAGCCTCCTATGTTTTGCTACGAAGTCGCGAGTAATTATAACCGCTTTGAGCTTTAGGGTGTTTATGGCCCAGAAAAACCCTAACAAGATATAACGTGCTGTCAAAACAGTAATTAGAGTCTGTCAATACACTCGAGTGTCTGATTCATAAAGTTCGATAGCAAAGCTTGCGAAGCCCCAAAAAGCGCAGTTTACTGATGTAAATGAGCACTTTTGGAGGCGAGTGTAATGCAGCTATCGGACTTTATGGACAGACACTAATTAGCACAGCCACCGAACATCCTGTTTTTTTAAGGAAGTGAAATGTTTATATTGGGATTTCGCCCGTATGGCGATATGTGGCACAGGATCTTGAAGCGGTTGCCCAAATCAATAAAAGATCTTCTGAATCAAACCAAACAACGGAGGAAGCTCAGAACCATAATATGGAAGACCTGCCAAAATTAAAAGACGACGATAAAGTAACGGTGAACAAATCAAAGGTTATTGAACGCTTTACGTTTTCGTCACTCAGCAAGCAAGTGATGCAGTTTTTTTATCTGGAAAAAGGGTTTTTGAAGACCATAAAACTGTTGGTTGTAAATCCGGGAAAGCATATCAAGGCCTATTTGAGTACTGATCGCGATCGTTTGGTCAACCCATTTAAGTTTTACCTGGTTATCGGAACAATTTATGCCATCCTGTTTCGTCCGGAGGACGTACACGAGCAGGCCACTGATTTAGAATTAGAGCGTGTGATGTTTGAAGCTGTTGCTACTTATTACCATTTTGCCATTCTGGTCATTGTCTTCTTTATTGCAATTTATGCGCACTGGTTCTTCAGAAAAGAGTCGGGGTATAATAGGGTCGAAATGCTGATTCTGCATCTGTATATTATGAGCATTTTGTTTCTGATAAGCATCATTACCTATCCATTAATAGGTTTCTATAAGCCGTATGGCAGCATTTTCATGAATTTCATTTTAGGCTCTTTTTTTCTGTATGCCTACATCTCCTTTTTCAAGGGCAAATACCCGAGAACAATAGTAAAAACGCTTTTGATTATTGTCTGTGGTTTAGTCACTATTAGATTGATCGTCTTTGGATCTGGATTATTTATTGGGATTGTAGAAGGTGTTATCAAGGAATTATAGTGTTGTTAACTGACAGGTCTTTAACGAAAAATTCCAATATCTCACCGAAACTACACCATATCCGCCCTGAGATATATTTCCTGGCCGATAGCCTGGGCGCGCTGCTGTCAGCATTCCTGCTTGGTGTGGTGCTTGTCCACTTTGATGGTTTTTTTGGCATGCCTAAGAAAGTGCTTTACCCGCTGGCGCTCGTCGCGGTCTTGTGTTGTCTCAATACGTTGCTGTGCTTCTTGTTGGTTCAACAGCGGTGGAGGCCTTTTTTGAAAGTCATTTCGGTGGCCAATATCCTGTATTGCTTTGTCACTATCGGGCTGGTGTTCAGGTTTTATGCCGAATTGACTTGGGCAGGGGTGACCTATTTTGCATTAGAGATTTTGGTCATTGTTCTTCTTTCGGCTTTGGAGTGGAGAAAGGCGGGACGGTTCAATCGGCACAACGAAACCTGAAACGGATTTGGACATTCCAGCTGAATGCACTCTGTTGTCGCAAAGGCCTGACAATATGGTCAGCTTGAGGTAGTTGATTCTTGGTGACTAATCTAAGATTTCGCCACGAAGTCAGAAGGAATAGATTTTGCTTTGCAGCTTCGCGCCTTGACGAACAACTATTTCACGCAAAGTCGCCAAGCCGCAAAGGTTTTTTTCTGTGTTCCAAAGCCTCCTATGTTTTGCTACGAAGTCGCGAGGAAACAAAGAATAGAATCAGCTCTCTTCTTGGGCTCTCAGATTCCAACCTATTTG
>JAIVHP010000491.1 GCA_020201045.1 Flavobacteriales bacterium | reverse complement strand
TCGCGCACCAGTTTGGCCCAGGACGACGCCAGCAAGCTTCAAACGAGCAGGCCCGGCGCAGAAGGCCAACAGCGACGGCCGGGAGCACCCCAGCCACCGCAAAAAACCCAACCGGTTCGCACGGAGAAAAAAATCGGTAGAAACGATCCATGCCCCTGCGGTAGCGGAAAGAAATACAAGCAGTGCCACGGCAAAACCGTGAACCAAACAGCTTAGAAATTTTGATTTAAATCTAAAAAAAGCAGCTTCTTAAAGAGCTGCTTTTTTTTTTGGACTTTTGCAAATAAGCGGCGATGGGTTTGAAGAAACCGAGAAGGTGGTGATTCCGAGAAGGTGGTGATTCACTAAAAAGAAAAAAACACCCAAACGTAAAAAAGCCCGAATCCAAACGATCCGGGCATTTTTGTGGGTGGGTATTGGGTAATGGGTTTAGTGTTTAAAAGCATCGATGGCCTGCATCATCTGCAGCGTGGCGTAAATCTTTTCCGATTTGGGGTTTCCCTCAAAATCGTAGCGCTGCCACAATCCAAATTTTGAGCCGTCTCTAAAGCTACCTTCAGATTCTACCTGACCGTTTTGGTAATAATAGGTAAACGTTCCGTGGGGCTGTGTAAGGGCTTCGTCGGCAAACCAACCTTCCATTTTCAGCTCTCCCGTCAGGAAATACGCCTTGGCGTGATATCCTTCTTCGGTTTGAGCGACAATTTCGCATAGGTAAACCGCTTCTTTTTTCTTATCGATTACCTCCATATGTTTGTTGAGGTAAATGTCTTTTCCGTCTGGGTTTGTACCCGAAGCCATTGCAAATACAGATGATGTAAAAATGGCGGCAGTAATGAGTAAAGATCGCATAGCTATTATCTGATTCATGATTAGCTACGTTTACGAAAAGAATCCCTGAAGGTTTCAGCTTATCCGGCTAGCCACCCTTCCCGATCCAACGAGCGGTACTGAATGGCTTCGGCCAAATGGGTGGTAGAGATATTCTCGCTTTGATCGAGGTCGGCAATGGTGCGGGCTACCTTAAGAATTCGGGCATAAGAACGCGCCGAAAAACCCAGTCGGTCTACGGCGTTTTTCAACAGCGCTTCACCGGCAGAATCGATTTCGCAATAGACTTTCATCAATTTGGGTGTAAGCTGCGCATTGCTGTGAATCCCATCTTCGTTTCGATATCTTTCGGTTTGAATCTCGCGTGAGCGCACCACGCGGTTTCTGATGTTCTCGGAGTTTTCGCCCGACTCCCGGCTTCTCAACTCTTCAAAAGGAACCGGATTTACTTCGATG
>JAIVHP010000335.1 GCA_020201045.1 Flavobacteriales bacterium | reverse complement strand
GAAAGATTTCCCTGCGCGAATCCGTTTGATACGATGGACGACCAAAAAGCTTTTGTGGCCAATGCCGATCGTAGAATTGCCGTTACCGATGCCTATGTGGAGAAAATGACCGAATTGTTTGGGAAGCCTTTTGAGAAATGTCCAAACGTAATTACAGAAGATTTTTTCGTCGGACCGGATTCCGTATCGAGGCCTGCCGACTACTTTCAGTTTGTCAATGTGGCGATTTTGGATCGGCGAAAAAATCAGGCGTTGATCTTGAAAGCATTCGCCGAGAATTACCGCGACAACCTCTTCTACCGGTTAAAAATTGCGGGCGACGGCCCTTTGTATGAAGCATTGAATACCCTTGCGCTTGATCTCGGAATAGAAAAACAAGTAGAAATATTGGGGTTTCAAAACCGCGGTGAAATCCTTCAACTCCTGGATCAATCGCATTGCTTTGTGCTCAGTTCGCACAGCGAAACCTTTGGTGTGGTAGTCATAGAAGCGATGGCACGTGGAATTCCCGCCATTTCGTCTGATATTGCAGGAACAAACGAAATTGTAACTTCAGAAAATGGAATTTTATTCGAGCCTGGAAGCAAGACTGAACTCGCAAAAGCAATGGTTGATATGGTGGAAAATTACAATTCCCTAAAGCCCGAAACCATTGTGAAGTCTGTACAACAGCGGTTTGGTCCCGATGCGGTTAAAAAAGCACTTTTTGAGAATGAATGAATTTTCCAAATACGGAATTTTACCCCACGAATCCGATTTTGTCGATCTCACCGGCGGAACTACCATTGAAAAGGGGAAGAAGGGATTGAATTGGAAAGGCCGGTTGGTTTACGGGCTCCGAACCAGACGGCATATTGGAATATTAAACCGTTTTTACCGAAATGCCATCCGCACCAAAGAGTGCTATTACGGTCCATTTAAAGGCGAGTTTGGCCACTTCTTGCTTCACAACCTTCCTTTTCTTGTTCACCTCTATGAAAATAATGTGCGCATTCACTACTGCGGCATGGAGCTTCACGGCCCTTTTTTGGTAAACGAAACAGGGGAGTCGATTATTCACAAGTGGTATCCGCTAAGAGATTTTTTTGGGGAGATAAAGCCTCTTGCAAACCAAACTGAGCTCCCCGAAGATGTGGAAAAACAGGTGGAAGCCTTTAAGGAAAAGGCTAAAAAGTCGGGGAAACCCTACCTGGATATTTCGCGAAACGATCTCTATTGGTTTGCTTTAAGAAATTGGCAGCTCAGCGGAAAGCAGGCGGCCATTGACCTTTCGGCGGCGTATGGACACGGAAAGCAAAACACCTGCGTTATTTTCCCGAGAAAAAAGGGCGGCGAGTTCACCCCAAACAATGGGGGGCCATGGGATTACGGAGCTCTGGCCAGGCGGGTAGCTCCTTTTTTCGATAAGGTTTATCTAGTTGGACATCCCACCCTGAGTGCTGAGGTAGAAACCGATGGAAACGTAGAGCTCAAAGTGTCTGCAAACAACGCCGACACGTTGAAATACTGCGCCGAAGCGAAGCTGATTATTACCCAGCACTCCGGCGCCGTGCACCTGGGCGCATATGTAAATACCCCCGTTCTTATTATTTTTAACGGCCAGCCGCCAATCAAAGGCCTTTTAGATACCATCAGATTCAGGCAGAATATTGCAAAGCAAAAACTGAATTATGCCTTTAGTTTGTCTGAAATTGAGAACTTTGTCAGCGAAGGAAACTTCTGATGCAAGCAGACTACCTATTTTTAATCCCACTTACGCCTCAAAACCACCTCACGCCCGTTAGATCTGAGCTTCGCAGATTGTGCTTTGCGCAATTGCAAAAAATGAAAGCCAACACACGCGTTTGGCTGCTCGGCGATATAAACGCGGTGCCTGAAGGGTTTGAGAAAATTGAACTAAACGCTACAACCAAGGAAGCTAAACTTGCGGAAACCTGCGGGATTCTCAAAGATTCGTTTCTTCCGCCTGCCCGCTACATTGTTCGTCTAGACGATGATGATCTGATCAACCCCGGCCTATTCGACCGGCTTTCGAACGAAGAATTTGACATTGCCTGCGATACCCATCACGCCTTTTACGACCTGTCGAGCGGAGCTGTGAGCTATCAAAAGCGTCCCTGGATTGCGAACACCAGCATCCACGATTTCAAACACGCTCTTACAAAAGTGGAAGCCTACAGCGGCGCTAAAAAGGCAGTTGAAGAAAACTACTTAATCGCATCAGACCACAGCCAGGCATGGCACAACCACTACGATCTAAAAAAAGTTCACAAGCTCAAAAAAGGCGAACCACTTTACCTTCGCGTCTTGAGCCCGAATACGCGAAGTGCCGAGAAATCTGCTTCCAATGATTCTGGATACGCCGAATACCTTTCCCAGTTTGGCAACTGGAAGGGCAAGTTCCCGCTTGAGAAAGAACTCCACCACAAACTGATCAAAATTTGGGAAGAACAATGCGGGTCGCTAAAAGAGCTCAAAATTCCAAAAAAATCTAAATTGGCTAAAATTGCGAATTTGATAAAGTCAAAATGAATAAACTACTCGAGAAAATTGACTTTTTTACAGAGCAGGTAAAAGATTTTAAAGTCTGCGTTATAGGCGAAACCATTGTAGATGAGTTTATAGATGTGAAATACGAAGGCCAAAGCATGAAGTCGTTTTGCCCGGTGTTTCGCTACGCGGAAAACGGGGTGGGAAAGCGCGTGCAAATGGGAGGCGCTGCGGCAATTGCCAATCACCTCCGCGATTTCGTAAGTGATGTAAAGCTTATTAGCAATACCAATAACGAGATTGTAAAGACCCGGCTCATCGACAAAGACGACCAGAAGAAACACGTGGAGATCAATAAATTCGACGATAGCAGCTTTGGGCCGATTTCCATTGATACCGAAAAGTACGATGTGGTAATTGTCGCCGATTTTGGCCACGGCTTTTGCAGAGAGCTCGAAGTGAATGGGAAATTTCACTTTATGACCCAGACAAACAGCAATAATTTTGGCTACAACCGCATGTCGAAGTGGAAGTCTTTTCCGAAGAAGAGTGCCTGCATGGATTTGCGCGAAGCGAGCCTGCAGGTGAATAAAAAGACAAATTTTGGCGAAAAGGAAGCTATCTCAGAACTTTTTAATTACGAAATTGGTGCGGAGAAACTTTTTCTGACCCTTGGGAAAAGGGGAGCGGTATTTTATGACGGAAAGCACTTCGTAAGGCAGGAAGTTTTCAATGGGCCTGTGGTAGATACCATCGGCGCCGGAGATACGTTTTATGCCTTTTCGGCCTTGAGCTCTGACATTGAGCACAAAGACATTAATGATATTATGGCAGTGCCATCTTTGGCCGCAAGCCTTTCGTGCACCTGGCTTTGCAACGAAGAAGAAGTAACACGCGATAAATTGCTCGAGCATGCAAATAGATTTGTATAAAAAGGCCTTTGAAGCCTACTTTTCAGATAATGTAAATGTAAAGATCGCCGAAGGTGTCGCCTTTCTGCGAAATGCCGAGCGGCTATGGTTTATCGGCAATGGGGGAAGTAGCGCAATTTGTAGCCATATGATGGAAGATTTTATGAAAATCGCCCGTATTCCCACATTGAGTTTTACCGATCCCGCATTAATCACGTGTTTCGCAAACGATTATGGATACGAAAATGCGATGGCCGAATGGGTTTCATTTAACTTTCAGTCGGGAGATGTGCTGGTGGCAATCAGCTCTTCAGGCGAGTCGAAAAATATCTTAAACGCCGTGGACAGATTTGCTGAAAAGGGCGGTAAAGTAATGACGTTAAGCGGTTTTAAACAAGGAAATGCCCTTTCGGAAAAGGGAGATTTAAATTTTCACATTGCCGAAGAAAATTACGGTGTGGTGGAGTGCTTTCACCAGGTAATTCTTCACGCAATTCTCGATGAAATAGCTTTATGAAGATTGAACATGTATTGATTACCGGTGTTGCCGGATTTATAGGGAGCAATCTTTTAGATTACCTCCTGGAGCATACCGACTGGAAAATAACGGGAATAGATAATTATAGCACCGGCAGAAAGAATAATATCGGGCACAACCTGGAGAACGAGCGCTTTGAATTCATCGAAGACAGCTTGTTTAATATTAAGTCGCTGAAGCCATACCACTGCGTGTTTCACATGGCGGCGCTTCCCAGAATACAGCCCAGTTTTGAATTGGTAAACGACCACATTAAGCAAAATTTAATGGGTTCTACCTTTTTGATCGAGTTGATGATTGCCGATAACTATTTCCCGCGTATTGTAAACAGCTCTTCAAGTGCAATTTACGGAACGCCAAATGTGATTCCTACACCAGAATCCGAAAAAGTAGATTGCCTGAATCCTTACGCTTTTCAGAAGTATGAAACCGAAAAGTATTTTGACCTGCTGAGTACCCGATACCCGCTCGACTACGTTCACCTCCGGTATTTCAACCCATACGGGCCGCGGAGTTTTAATCCGGAAAATCAATTTAACGCGTACAGCAGCGTTGTCGGGATTTTTCTGAACCGCAATGAAAATGGCGAATCTCTTCAGATTACAGGTGATGGATCGCAGAAGCGCGATTTTATCCACGTGTACGATTTGGCACGCGCCAATCACATGGCCGCCATGCACCCCGAAACCATTAATACGGCCTTTAATATTGGCCACTCCGATACACTTTCTATTCTCGAGCTCGCTCACATGATTTCAGACCGTGTGGAATTTATACCGAAGCGCGATGGCGAAGCCGAAATCACTTACGCCGATGTAGACAAAGCCAAATCAGTACTGGGCTGGGAACCGGTGTACAAGCTCGAAGATTACATCAAAAAGGCAACGGCATGATCCGCGGATTTGCATGTGGTGTTTTTGACCTTTACCATCCGGGACACGTCCTTATGCTGCGCGATTGCAAAAAACACTGCGACCACCTAACGGTGGCGCTCAATACAGCGAGCAACATAGACCGAAAAATAAACCCGGATAAGCGCGAGCCGGTTTTTTCTTTAGAAGAACGCATCCTTGTGATGGAGTCGGTAAAATATGTTGACTGCATTTTGCAGTATAGCGACGAAGATGAACTTACCGAAATGATGAAAACGGGTAAGTACGATTTGCGTTTTCTGGGCGAAGACTACCGCGGTAAACCGATTACAGCTCCGGGGTTGGTGGCCGTCGCTGGGCTAAATTCGCGAAATACCTCCTGCGAACCGGAGCAGATGTGCACGTGCTTTGTGCAAATATGGGCGGTTCGAGGAATAGCCCCTGGTCACGGGATGTAAGCGAAATTCCCGTAGAAAGGTACGCGCACAGATTCCCATCGGTTTTGACTGCAAACCCGGCCAATGTGCTGGAAAAGATCGCGTATCGCCTTTGGCTGATATACCTTAAAATGGTGAGTAAGGGAAGTCCATACGACCGAGCCATTCTAGACCGCGGGGCATTCTACCTGGCTTTTGTAGAAAAAATGGACGCGTTTAAACCCGATGTGGTCATTGCGACAGGCGCTCCGTTCAGGCTCTTGGCCTATATCGCCGATGTGATAAATGCTTTCCCAAACTCGCGCTTTATCGCCGATATACGAGATCCGTGGACCTGGGGAGAGAGCTATGGGTATGCGCATTTGAGCGAGAAAAGGCTAAATTTTGAAAAGCAACTGGAAGCAAAAGTGGTTTCCCAATTTCACTTTACAACTTCGCCGTGGCCGGAAATTGTTTCTCGCCTGCAAAAACTTTATCCCGCAGCTCAGCGAAAAATAAGCTTGTTGCCCCACGCCTATGACCCCGACGATTTTCCGGCTAAATTACAACCGGCAGAATTAGATAAGGAGCTGCTGGTTTTTGGAGGCAATATTTATCACGGCCTGGAAGATACCCTAAATGATATTATCGCTTTCGTAAGAAGTCGGTCAAAAAACCTGAGAATCGAAATTTATTCCGGAAATCTGAATAAAATTCACGAAAGAGGCGATGGAGTAAAAATGCACGCACCCATACCGGCATTGGAGTTTTTTGAAAAAGCGCAGCGAGCCCAGGCCGTTATTTTCCTTATTCCCGAACATTTAAAGGATGGGGTGCCAACCAAGTTGTTTGAATACGCCTACCTTGGCAGGCCGATAATCGCAATGGGATACCGGGGAAGGGTGTCGGAGTTTGTCGAAGAGAAAAGTTTGGGCATTTTTGTAGACGATGTTTCCGAACTGGGGGAAATAGATTTTGAGCTGCTCAAGGTATCCGCTGAGCCAGAGTGGCTGGAAGCGTATAATTACGCCAACATCACCGAAGGTCTATTAAAACTCATAAACGGCGGGGAATTAAAATGACCATGGAGCAACGAAGAATCTGGATAGTAATCGGAACGCGGCCAAACTTTATCAAGGTCACCCAGTTTAAGAAGCGGGCGGAAAAATTCGATTCTCTCTCCATTGATATCGTTCATACGGGCCAGCACTACGACGAAAAAATGGCCAGGGTCTTCTTCGATCAGTTTGGCTTATCGCCCGATGTTTTTCTGAATGTTAAACCTGATCATCCCGGAAGGCAAATCGCCGAAACTATTTTGCGACTCACAGACCTTTTTGAAGCGAAAAAGCCCGATTTTGTTCTGGTGGTAGGCGATGTAAATTCGACTCTTTGTGGCCTTTCAAAACGAGATCGACCGCTCTGATATTCTGGAACGGATAAAACTCCCACCGGGAAAGTTTGCGCTGGTTACCATACACCGGCCGTCTAATGTAGATAGCAAAGCGGGCATGGAGATGCTGCTCAACGTGCTTCGCCTTCTCGACGAGTCGGTGACAGCGGTATTTCCAATTCATCCCCGAACAGAGAAAAATATTGCCAAATTTGGATTGAAAGACGAGTTTGAGCGTTTGAATAGATTGGTGCTTCTGGAGCCATTGAGTTACTTCGACTTTCAAAAACTGGTGAAGGAAAGCGCTTTCGTACTCACCGATTCGGGAGGGATACAGGAGGAGACGACCTTTCTAAAAAAGCCCTGTTTAACGCTGCGGCCCAATACGGAACGCCCATCTACTACGGCAAAGGGAACAAATGTTTTACTGCCCTTCGATGTGTCTGAAATAGAACCTTTTGTTGCAGATATTTTGAATGGTAATTTTAAGTCTGGAGAAATTCCCGCATATTGGGATGGTCAAGCCACAGAACGGGTACTAAAGCGCATTGAAGATTTTTTTAATGGGGGTTTTTAATGAAGATCTTATACTATTCACCACATCCGCACTTGCAAATTGATGCCCCCACCGGCTACGGAACCCACATGCGCGAAATGATTAAAGCGTGGCGGCTCATGGGCATCGAGGTAAAAACCCTGATTGCCGGCGATTTGCTTTTCCCCGAAAGGGAAGGCAATGAAACGAGTCGTCGGGGTGGAGAGTCGAAATCGTTGCTGAAGCAAATTTTACCTTCGCTCGTATGGGAGTCTTTGAAAGATCTAAGGCTTATGCTCTACGATTACAAGCTCGAAAAGGAGCTGGTTTCGCTGATCGAAGAGTTCGAGCCCGACTTCATCTACGAGCGGGTCACGTATCTTCAGAATTCGGGAATTAAAGTAGCGCGCGAGAAGGGAATCAGGCATATCGCAGAAATCAACGCGCCCTACCCCGAAGAACGCGTATCGTTTTCGGGGCGCTCACTTTTTCTGGAAACAGCGCGAAATAACGAGCGCGAAGTTTTGGTGTACAGCCATGGTATTTCTGTGGTGAGTTCGGCCCTGAAGGAGCATTTCGAAAAAAGCCTTCCCGATAGTTCGGTAAACATCAAGGTCATTCCAAATGCCGTAAACCAAAGTGAAGTGATGCACACACGCGAAGCGGTAAATGCCCTGCAGGAGCAATACAAATTGGGCGGATGCCGCGTAATTGGCTTTGTGGGTTCCATTTTTCCTTATCA
>JAIVHP010000085.1 GCA_020201045.1 Flavobacteriales bacterium | reverse complement strand
GGATGGCATCCCAACCCTGTGGCAATGTCTTACGGGAAATTTCCCGAATGGAAACAGAGTTTGGGATGTCAATTTCTACCATGCGATAATCGGCAGGTAATAAGGCCAGCGAAATATGAACCGCCACTTCGCTAAATGCCAATGCTCTTGATTCGGCGGTATAAACTACTTCCGTGCCTTTCGAATTCCACCGCTGCCCGTGCAATGCCGCACCATACCCCGACAAGGTGTGCGCATACTTTTCCCTGCTCAGGCGAAAGACCTTCATACAAAAACGCCGTGCTCAATGCGACTTAACTCGGCAAGGACGAGATCAATGCCGAAGGAAGAATGAAGCAAATTAATGGGCTTTTCATTGCCCAGCGCAACAGAAGGGCTATTGAGCCAGATATTGAACTGATCTGGCGTATCAAAAACCTCAAAACCGGTATTCATCACTTCGGCCATCTCGAATATCTTTTCGCTCTGTAAGGGCTTAAACACGTGTGCCTTTTCCTTATTGTAGCGCTGTAAGGTTCTGATGTTTATATGAAGAAAATCTGACCATTGCTGATCGTTAAAAAGAGAATTTGATTTTATTTCCTGGAACAAATTACTGGTAATTCCTTTTTTTACGGCATTCATAACCATAAACTTATCGCTCAAAAAAGAAGTGTAGTTTATGTTCTTTCGCTGCTTGTATTCCAAAGGCAAAACGTCTGAAACGTATGACTTCAGCTCTGTGTGATCTTTATTTGGAAATTCATACATGACATTAACACATTTAATTACGACAAATATACACATTTATTTGCAGATAACTTCGATAAACATCACATCTTTTTGCAGGCATATAGGGATTGGGGCGAATTTCGCCAATGATGCAAGCACGCTCAAACCATCGTGGTCATGGGGATATTCACAGGTTTGCTCCATTCGCTCAGGCTTGTGCACGGGCCGGACGCGAGACCATTCACTTCGTTCGCTTAGTTGAAAATTCTTCTTTTACAAATCCCGTGAACCGCTAAAAAGTCGAATCGTTTTAGCAGTGATTATTTCCAGGCCTTCGGGCAATTCATTCTTTGGCCAGGGATGGATGGCGCCAAAGGTGTGGCCGATACCGGCCGTTTCAAATAGCTTGGCGTCTTTACTCCATTTATTGAGTCGCTCGGCGTGGTTAAAGTCGACCGCTTCGTCGGAAGAGCCGTGGGCAATAAGCCAGGGGATGTCGATTTGCTTTGCCGCGGATTCGATGTGGAGTTCGTCCCGGTTTTCCAAAAAATCTTCGTAGTAACTGTAAAGATGGGGCATGTTTTGCTTAGTGCGCCCGTTTACCACATAGGTGACTCCATCGTGCTTCCACGCTTCCATATCGAAGTTAAAGCGCTCGCCAAAATCGGCTACGGAAGCCCAGGTGGCAAGGTGCGATGCGGCCGGATTTTTGGCAGCGTGAAGGATGGCTATGCCCCCGCCCCTGCTATGACCAATCAAGGCAATATTTTTCCATATTCGCTTTTGGCCTTTTAGCTCAATTCCGGTTTCTGTAATCAGATCTGAAATGGCTTCCAGATCTTCCAACTCTTTGGAATAGGTGTTTTTGCTAAAGGCTTCCAGGTCGGGGAAATCAATGGGCTGCTCTACCGTACCGCCATTGTGCGAAAAGTTGAACTTCAGAAAATCGAATCCCGCGTCGGCGAAAGCCTTGCCCACTAAATGCCAGGCTCCCCAGTCTTTAAAACCCTTGTACCCGTGGGCAAAGACGACGATGGGTTTGTCGGCTCCGCCATTACTCAAGAACAAGTCGAAAGGACTTTCCCTTCCATCAGCTCCGGTGTAAATGAGATTCTCAATTACTTTCATAAACTAAAATAGCGTTACCTGCGAACCTGGCGGTATCCCATCGTCATCGTCCGACTCATCGTCGTTTGATTTTTCTTTCTTTGTTTCTGACTCGCCTGTAGCGCTGTCTTCCGATTTATCGGACTGAGACTTCTCAGCTTCCACCGGCTCTACCTCGGGTTCTTCAACTTCTATTTCGGGTTCTATCCGGTCTATGGATTTCACCTTGTGCGGAGTAAGGCGATTCCCCATAGCTGCCACACCCTTAACCGAAATAAACTCTACCAAATCGATCTCTTCGTCTTCGCGGTCGTTGCTGCGCTTGTCGAATTGCAGGTTCAGCTTTGGCTCTGGATGGGTGGTGGCGTATTCCAGATGAGAGTTCTCATGCTCAGTGATAAACTCCACCGGCTTTTGAGACACTTCGGGATTAAACCGCTTTACGTTGTACTGCTCCTTTTCGCCTTCCCAATACACCGCCGTTATTACTGTGTCGCTCTCCAATTTTTTGATTTCGGTGAGCTCTTCGTCGAATCGCGTGCTCAGATCAAAGCTCGTGGTTTTGTAGTATCCCGGTTGGTATATGGTGAGAATTTTATCGTCGCCTTTAAAAGTTCCCAGGTAAGTTCCGCGGCCGTCTACATTCAATCGCTGCACCACGTCGTCGAACCATATCTTTCTAGGAGCCAATGTGCTTGAACCTTTTTCCTTAAGCTCTACTTTACTTACGATATTTTTCGAAAGGGTGTTCCCTTTTGCTCCGCGGCCCTTTATGGCGAGCTCGGCAAAGTCAAAATCAAACCGGAGCTTTTTCAGGTTGGGACGCGAGCGAAGTTTTACATGTACCACCTCGGCTTCGCCGTTTGGATTAGCGCTGAAGTAAAGCACTTTTGAGCCTTTGTTTCCAGCGGTAAGGTCGTAGTCTTTGTCGCGGGTAATGCTGTTTACGGCAAACCGTTTTACCATGGCCTTTCCGGCTGCGCCATCCTGATAGATCATGTTGTAGATCGTGCGCTTGTCGCCCTTCTTCCACACTCCCGCGTGAACGATATTTTTACCGACGAACTTTTTATTGTCGATTTTGGTCACCTGCATGGTGCCGTCTTCCTTAAACACAATGATGTCGTCGATGTCGGAGCACTCGCCCACCACTTCGTCTTTCTTCAGACCGTAGCCAATAAAGCCTTCTTGGCGGTTTACGTAGAGTTTTTTATTGGCCACAACAACCTTGGATGCTTCGATGGTGTCGAAGGTCTTTATTTCCGTTTTACGCTCTCTGCCGGCGCCGTATTTCTTTTTTAGATTCTTGAAATAGTCGATGGCAAATTCGGTGATGTGATCGAGATTATATGCCACCTGTTCGAGTTCATCTTCGAGGCGACTCAAGATTTCGTCGGCTTTAAAGCTATCGAACTTGGATATCCGCTTGATCTTGATTTCGGTAAGCCGGATAATGTCGTCTTCAGTTACTTCGCGCTTCAGGTGCTTGACGTGCGGCTTGAGCCCATCGTCAATGTTCTTCAAAACGGCTTCCCAAGTCTCGGCTTCTTCGATGTCGCGGTAGATGCGGTTTTCGATAAATATCTTCTCCAGCGATGAAAAGTGCCAGCTCTCGTTGAGTTCGTTGCGGCGAATCTCCAGCTCGAGCGTCAGTAGGCGCACCGTTTCTTCGGTAGAGAGCTTTAGCATCTCGGTAACGCTCAAAAACCGCGGCTTATCGTTGTCAATGATACAGGCATTCGGCGAAATTCCGATTTCACAGTCGGTGAATGCGTAGAGCGCATCGATGGTTTTATCGGGCGACAGCCCCGGCGGAATATGGATGATGATCTCCGCCTTATCAGAAGTATTGTCTTCTATTTTTCGGATCTTGATCTTCCCTTTATCGTTTGCACGGATAATGCTTTCAATCAGCGAGGACGTGGTGGTTCCGTGCGGAATTTCGTCTATTACCAGGGTTTTCTTGTCTTCCTGCCTTATTTTGGCTCTCAGCCTTACCTTTCCGCCGCGCAGACCTTCGTTGTAATTCGAAAAGTCGGCCATTCCCCCATTTGGAAAGTCGGGATAAACCTTTGGGCTTTTACCGCGCAGCACAGCGATTGAGCCATCTATCAACTCGTTGAAGTTGTGGGGCAGAATTTTGCAGGCCAGTCCAACGGCAATCCCCTCGGCACCCTGTGCGAGCAAAAGCGGGAACTTTACCGGAAGGAAAATGGGTTCTTTATTTCTGCCATCGTAAGATACACCCCAGTCCGTCGTTTTTGCGTTAAATACCACTTCGAGCGCAAATTTAGAAAGCCGCGCTTCGATGTACCGCGGTGCTGCCGAACTGTCGCCCGTAAGGGTATTCCCCCAGTTTCCCTGTGTGTCTACCAGCAGGTCTTTTTGGCCGAGCTGCACCAGCGCATCGCCAATAGATGCATCGCCGTGCGGGTGGTACTTCATGGTGTGGCCTATGATATTGGCCACCTTGTTGTAGCGCCCATCGTCCAGGTCCTTCATGGCGTGCATAATCCGCCTGTGCACCGGTTTAAACCCATCGTTTAGGGCGGGGACAGCCCGCTCGAGTATTACGTACGAAGCGTAATCGAGAAACCAATTTTCATAAAGCCCCGAAACGGGAATCACCTTTTCACCGGTGTGCTCTTCTTCCCTTTCGGCTCCGTTTTGTGAAACGTCATTTTCTTCTTCAGCCATAACTATGCGTTAAGCAATTTCTGCTTCTCCCTTTTTCAATTTTTCCATTTCTTCTACCAGGTCTCGCTCTACGCGAAGGTGGTTGATGATAAAGTCCTGCCGCTCTGGGGTGTTTTTCCCCATGTAAAACTTCAGCAAGTCCGAAATGGTGAAGTCTTTGCTAATTACCACCGGTTCCAGGCGGATGTCTTCGCCAATAAAGTGCTTAAACTCGTCGGGCGAAATTTCTCCAAGTCCCTTAAACCGGGTTATTTCGGGATTTTTCCCAATTTTTTCCATCGCATCTACCCGCTCCTTTTCAGTGTAGCAGTAATACGTGTCTTTCTTATTCCGCACCCTAAACAGCGGAGTTTGCAAGATATAAAGGTGGTTGTTTCGGATTAAGTCGGGGAAAAACTGCAAAAAGAAGGTGAGCAAAAGCAGCCGGATGTGCATCCCGTCTACATCGGCATCCGTGGCGATTACCACCTTGTTGTAGCGCAGCCCTTCCAGTCCGTCTTCTATGTTTAGCGCGGCCTGAATCAGGTTGAATTCTTCGTTTTCATACACAATTTTCTTGGTGAGCCCGTAGCTGTTCAAGGGCTTCCCCTTAAGGGAAAACACCGCCTGTGTATTTACATCGCGCGATTTGGTGATAGACCCCGAAGCCGAATCGCCCTCGGTAATGAATATCATCGTTTCCTTGGCCTTCTCGTTGTCTTTGGTGTCGTTGTAGTGCTTTCGGCAATCGCGGAGTTTCTTGTTGTGAAGATTGGCTTTTTTGGCGCGGTCTCTGGCCAGCTTTCGGATTCCTGCCAGGTCTTTTTCCCGCCGGGCTCTATTTCGGTAGAGCCGAGTTTGGTTTTGGTTTGCGATTCAAACACCGGTTCCACAACCTTTACGCTCACCGCGGCGATAAGGCTGCTGCGGATATCGGTAGGTTCGTAGTTTTTTCCAAAAAAGTCTTTCACCACCCGGGCATAAGCTTCGCGAAAAGCGCCCTGATGGGTACCCCCCTGCGTGGTGTGCTGACCGTTTACAAAGGAGTAGTACTCTTCGCCGTAGGTATTGCTGTGGGTAAGCGCCACTTCAATATCATCGCCCATGATATGGATGATGGGGTAGATTGGCTCGTCGGATATTTTTTCTTCCAGCAGGTCTTTCAGCCCGTTTTTGGAGTGAAAGCGCTCACCGTTGAACCAAATGCTGAGACCGGTATTGAGGTAGCAGTAATTCCAGAGCATGCGCTCTATAAATTCCGACTTGAATTTAAAGTTTTTAAAAACCGTTTCATCGGGCCTGAAGTACACGTTGGTACCATTTCGCTCTTCGGTTTGGTCTATCTCAATTTCGTCGGTAAGGACTCCCCGCTCAAAAATGGCTTTTCGGCCTTTTCCATCGCGGTAAGCGGTAATTTCAAAATAATCAGAGAGAGCGTTTACCGCTTTTGAACCTACCCCGTTCAGCCCCACTGACTTCTTAAAGGCCTTGCTATCGTATTTAGCTCCGGTATTGATTTTGCTAACAACGTCCACCAGTTTTCCCAGGGGAATACCGCGGCCGTAATCGCGTACATTCACATAGCCGTCTTTGACTTTTATATCAATTTTTTTGCCGTAGCCCATCACGTACTCGTCTATGCAATTGTCGAGCACTTCCTTAATAAGGATATAGATACCATCGTCGTAAGCGGTGCCATTGCCGAGCTTACCGATGTACATTCCCGGGCGCAGGCGAATATGTTCTTTCCAATCGAGCGACCGGATGTGGTCTTCGGTGTAACTAACTGCTTCTGCCATAAATATAATTAGGAGAAGCCCGCTGATAGTGCGGGCTTGTTCAGGCTTCTAAATTAGCTGTTTTCGAAAGTTTGTAC
>JAIVHP010000334.1 GCA_020201045.1 Flavobacteriales bacterium | reverse complement strand
GCAAAAAGTGCGGGTGCTTCTCGCGCAGGCTCTTTTTGGCAATCCCGATGTGCTGATACTCGATGAGCCCACCAACGATCTGGACAGCAAAACCATCGTTTGGCTCGAAGATTTTCTTCTGAATTTTAAGAATACAGTGATTGTTGTTTCGCACGACCGCCACTTTCTCGACACGGTCTGCACCCATATTGTGGACATCGACTTTGGGAAAATTCAGGTTTACACGGGAAATTACACGTTTTGGTATCAGAGTAGTCAGCTCGCTCTGCGCCAGCGATCGTCTGCCAATAAAAAGGCCGAAGACAAGAAAAAGGAATTGCAGGAGTTTATTTCCCGATTCTCTGCCAATGCTTCCAAATCGAAACAAGCTACCAGCCGGAAGAAATTGCTGGACAAAATTGATGTCTCCGAAATACAACCTTCGAATCGGAAATACCCGGCGATCATTTTTAACCAAACCCGAGAGGCCGGCGATCAAATTCTTCACGTTCGCGGACTGAGCAAATCCATAGATGGGCAGGAGCTCTTCAAAAACGTGGATATCAATGTTCGCAAGGGCGAGAACATATCTGTGGAAGGTATAAACAGCACGGCAACAACCGTTTTTTATGAAATCTTAAACGGCCGCATGCAGCCCGATGCCGGTGAAGTGGAATACGGGAAGACCATTACGCCCGCTTACGTGCCCAACGAAAACGAAGCCTATTTTAAGGGAAACGACAATCTGATCGACTGGCTAAGGCAGTACTCCGTCGAAAAAGACGAGGTGTATATCCGCGGATTTTTGGGCAAGATGCTCTTCAGTGGTGAAGAATCGCTTAAGAAATGCAACGTCTTGTCGGGTGGCGAAAAGGTGCGGTGCATGCTCTCGCGCGCTATGCTTGCCGAGCCCAACTTATTGATGCTCGACGAACCGACAAACCACCTGGATCTGGAATCGATTACGGCTTTAAACAATGCGCTTGTCGATTTTCCGGGAACGATGTTGTTTACCACCTTCGACCAAACCATCCGCGAAACAACGGCAAACAGGTATGTGCGAATAGACCTGGAAGGGGCACACGGATAATTTTATAGGGTTACCCATTTAAATCGCGAATAAGATTTTGAAAGGTTGTTGCGGCTATGACCTTACAAGATTTTTGAATGCCTATTACTCCGCTCCCACGAGCCCATCCGCCTGCTGGTGAGCTTGTCTGCCTTAGGATGATGATCGCTCCTTTGTCGCTCAGAGTTGCCTATTAATTTCTCTCAACATTAAGGTATTAAGGTGCATTAAGCCCATAGCGCGGAGTAGTAGTGCAATTATTGTCCACTTGCGGTTGCAATTGAAATTACGTCAATTTTCTTTTTTAACTCCCGCCGGCGGACTCATTGGCATGTGCTTAGGCGGGTAGACATAACTTTTCAAGCACGTTAAGAACTTTTCCAAAGTCCAAAACTTTGGAAAATATTGCATGAGACATCACCTGTGGTGCTTAGGGTCAGTGTGTTGCCTTTTGCCTATTACTCCGCTCCCACGAGCCCGTCCGCCTGCTGTTTGTGATTGGTCCTTCGTCGCTCAGTGCCTATTGCCTATTAAGCTCTCTCACTGATCGCTTGCGATCCTCGGCGCACTCATCAATTTGAGCTTTGGTTGTCCTTTTTTGAGCATTTCGCGAAATCCCGAACTCGTTTCGGGGTAAGCGAAGCAATCCCGAACTCGTTTCGGGGCTCTCCTTCCCCTCCGTAATTCTGCGGAGCTCCAGTATTTGCGTGAAATATTCTGCGACCCTACGCTATGCCGCGGGGTCCAAGCATCTGAGTCAGCCAAACGCTACCTTCTTAAAAATCCTTTTTTTTTTGAAACTTGCGATTTAGACGAGTAACCCTAAAATTTTTTTAGCGGCGGCGGGATTAATTTACCTGACGCATATGCACATCGCGCTGAGGAAATGGGATGGTAATATCGTTCTCGTCGAATGTGGCTTTTACCTTACCCGTCATATCTATGTAAACGGCCCAGTAGTTTTCAATTGCGGTCCACATCCGTACCTTGATGTCTACAGAACTGTTGTTGAGCGTTTCCACAAAAATAACCGATGCGGGATCGGTTAAGATGCGGTCGTCTGCTTTAACAAGATCGTGAAGCAGGCCTATCGCCTTGTTCATATCGTCGCCGTAGCTAATTCCAAAAAGCATATCGAGCCTGCGCTTATCGTGAAAGGTGGAGTTTTTTACGGCGTTATTGCTCAATTTTCCGTTGGGAATAATGATTTCTTCGTTTCTAAAAGTGGTAACGTAGGTGTAGAAAATCTGAATTTCGCGAACCGTCCCGGCGTTGGTTCCATCGTCAATGAAATCTCCTACTTTAAAGGGTTTGAGAATTAAGATAAGAATTCCACCGGCGAAATTAGAGAGGCTACCCTGAAGTGCGAGTCCAATGGCCAGACCGGCCGCACCGAGTATAGCGACAAAAGAAGTCATTTGCACGCCAACCATCGTAGCCACCGTAATGAACAAAACGATTTTAAGGGCAACGCTGATCAGGGTTGCCAGAAATGGGCGCAGGCTAACTTCTATTTCGGCTTTCTCCATTCGTTTGGAAATGGCTTTAACCACTTTGCGAATCACCCAAAGTCCGATTATCAACACCACAATGGCGAGCAGCACCCGCAAACCGTAGGCGATGATTACGTCGGCAAATTTTTCACTGTATTTTACAACCGTTTCCATGAACTCGTTTTTTCAGAGCGATGAAGGTAAATAAAGTTCGGTGAAATGATCGAGCGGTCAGCAGGGCTTGTATAAAGAAAGTGGAATTTGTGTTTTTGATGGGGTGATTACAAGGGTGGGGCGCCGTGGGTTATGTGCCGTGCGAAGCAGGTTTATTTCAACTGACGCAGACCGCAGCTAGCCCAAGTCAGGCAGCGGAGCGGGGAAGTGCTGAAATCCATTCCCAGGCTGTCGTAGATAGTGGTTTTGTAAGGATTAAAGGCAAAGAGGGTTTGCGCTTCATACGGAGAAGTCGATTGATTGGGAGAATCGTAGAGTTCACCATTTTGCTCATAGAAGAGGGAATAGATCAGCGCCGAATCGCGCTTGATGCGGTGGTAGTCTGCATGAATAATGACCAGCGGGTTTTTGCCTGCAGCTTCTTCGGCATCGCGCTGGGCCTTCCAATCGTTTATGCTGGGTATAGGCGCAGGCTGGGCAGTGGCAGCCGTGGCCATAGTACCGTAAAGCTTGAGCCAGTGCTTATGGCTTTTTACCGTATCGGCACCTACGCTTCCGTCAAAAGCTGCGGGCTTGGCAAAGGGCCAGGCACGGTCAAGCAATAAATCGGTGGTAACGTCTGTAAGGTCAAGGTTCCCAAATACATCATCCATCTTTTCTGGAAATGGAATGGAAGTATCGTTATCGGTATGTGTAGGGAATGGCACTGTTTGCCCTACGGCAAAAAGTGTTACAAGGCAGAATATTGCTGCCAGAGATAATTTTGGTTTCATATAATTGGCATTTAAGGGGTTGGTTAAATAATTGGGTTAAAAAATCTGAGGAACGTCAAAACGAAAGCGCCCTTCAGTGACACGTATAGTGTCCATGCCTATCTCGTCGGTGACCGTAAATTCGAAGGCGCCACTTATGGTTCCTAAAGGTGAGTTGCCAGATGCTCTCGGTATGATTTCATTTATCACCATGCTTCCATCAACAAGATTCTCGTAAAGAATCCTTGGGGAAAGACTATCTGCATCAAAACTATAATATGGAGATATTGAATCTACAACGACTGGATCCACAAAATCGATATAGCCAGTATCCTGCTGGTATCCAAACACTCTAATTGCAACCGAATTATAAGTTGGACAATGAACCCCGCCGAGTGCCATGTAACCCTGAGGCACACTCATAAAAGGTTCTGGATAATAGTCGAATCTTGGCCCGCTACACTGAAAGGGTATACTTACAGCTTGAAAAGGCTCGCCATTGATTTTGCATTCAAAATATTCAATGCCGTAATTAGGTTCGTCGGGGTTGTCGTCATCATCGTCGCAGGCATTTAGGAAAAACAGCGACAAAAAGAGAAACAGGTAGGTTGGATAATGTTTCATGTCTCATTGTTTGGTCTAAAGTTACATTTTTCAGAGAATAAAGTGCGTTAAGTCAGTCTTATGAATTCGCGGTTCATTGAAAACCTATTCTCTGGAAAGGGCCAAACACGGTCAAGCAATAAGTTGGTGGTAACGTCTGTAAGGTCAATATTCCCAAATACATCATCCATCTTTTCAGGAAAAGGAATGGAAGTATCGTTATCGGTATGTGTAGGGAATGGAACTGTTTGCCCTACGGCAAAATAGGATACAATACAACAGAATGTTACGAGCGATAGTTTGAATCCCTGCTCCGCTGGGTTTACCTTCGGTGAGAACGCTGCACTTAGTTGCAACCCTGCGGCATAAAAACCCGAATTGCACTTCACATTGTAATCAGCTTCTGCGGTATACATATCACTTCATCCAATATCAAGTCATCTTTTTCTGCATAATTTTGTGCCGATGAATAAAGCCATTGGTAGGGATACTTTCCAGGTCTGCGGGTAACAGATTTCGATGCTATTCAATTAAAATAGACATTAGCCAGCCTGGGGCAGGCTTCGGAGCGAAGCATCTTGAAGTGCTGTCTGCTTTAGGTTACCGACGAATAAACGAAAATCGCGTTATTTGCGTCAACTTTACACTTATGAAAAATACCATAATAACTGGAGCGGGGCATTACCTTCCCGAGAAGGTTGTGCCGAATACGGAACTGGAAAAATACATGGACACCAGCGACGAGTGGATTCGCGAACGCACAGGGATTGAAGAGCGGCGCTGGGTTGTGCCCGGCGATGGCGACACCACTTCGGTAATGGGCACCAAAGCGGCCCGCATGGCCATTGAAAATGCCGGATTGAAACCAAACGACATAGACTTTATCATCTTCGCAACGCTTTCGCCCGATTATTTTTTCCCGGGCTCGGGTGTGTTGGTTCAAAACCAACTGGGCATTGATACGGTGGGGGCGCTGGATGTGCGGAATCAATGTTCGGGTTTTCTCTACGGATTGTCGATTGCCGATAAGTTTATCAAAACGGAAACCTACCAGAATATTTTGCTCATCGGCGCTGAATTGCACAGCGGAGCCATGGATTTGTCGAATAAGGGGCGGGGACTCTCAGTGATTTTTGGCGATGGGGCTGGAGCCATTGTTTTAAGCGCCACCGACGAAGACCGCGGGGTGCTCTCTTCCTGCATGCACTCGGAGGGCAAGCACGCCGAAGAGCTCGCGATTATAGGTCCGGCAACGAGTCATTGGGTGGATAAAATTCTCGAGGAAAACAATCCCGAAGACCAATCCTGGCGCGCATATATGAACGGGAATTTTGTGTTTAAGCACGCCATCACCCGCATGTCTGAAGCCATAGACGAAGTGCTCGGCGAAGCGGGGTTGGG
>JAIVHP010000490.1 GCA_020201045.1 Flavobacteriales bacterium | reverse complement strand
ACCCTTATTCGCTAAGCCCGAATCCTTTTTAATATTACCAAATTGTTAAGAAGTCTAAATCTTTGCGATATTTGGCCCTTCAGCTATTTTACTATGAAATACCCCATCACGCTTTTTGCTCTTGTGGCCATCCTTTTTGCAGGTTGTGAAAAGGAACCTGGAGAAGGAGGGCTCGCTTCCATATCGGGAAAGATATATGTTCAGGATTACAATGGAAATTGTACCGAACTCCGTGATGAATACTACGGCATCGACGAAGTAGTGTACATTATTGCCGGCGATGATCCCTCGTATTTTGAGCGAGTGCGCACCGGCCCCGATGGTACTTATTGGTTTCCTTATCTGCGCAGGGGAGACTACACCGTTTACTCCCTTTCGGAGAATTGCGATGCCCCCGGCCAACTGGAAGCCATAGAGCGAGACGTTAAGATAAACGATCGTAGAGAAGATAAGGTGTTACCAGATATAGTGGTTATTCGATGAAGAATTTTGCTTTGATAACCGCTGTGGTACTTATCGCCCTTTCGGCTACAGCCCAAAAGAAAGAACGCAGAACCTACGGAGTGGAAAAAATGACGGAGTTCACGGTGAAATACAAGGATGGGAAAGAAGAAGAGCGATATATTTCGGATGTGGAGTTTTACAACGAAGACGGGAAGTGGATTGAGAAAGTAGATTACCTTCCCAACGGCCAAATAAAACGAATTGAAAAACGCAAGTACGCAAAGATTGATTGGTTTGGTGAGAAAGAAATTGTAGAAGAAATTGTAGATGAACCGTTAGACCGCGGCGTTGAAGAGAAAAAGCTTAAGCCCGATTACAAAAGGGAAGTTTACACCTACGAAAAGGGCGAAGTGGTGCGAGAAGACGAGTACAATCGCGAAGGTGAGCTTAAGGGTTGGAAAACTTTTGAATACAACGGCTATGGCGATGTGCTTGAAGAGCGCGAGTATAAAGCAGATGGCGAGTTAAAAGAGTACGAAAAGTACACCTACGACAAACGCGGCCTTCCATTAAAAAGACAGACATTTAAGGCTTCGGGAGAATTGGAAGAAGAGAAAATTTACGTGTATGAATGAAGTAGATGTTTCGAAATTCATGAACGGGGCACTGGATGGCTACGAGCGAATAAAGCTGGAAGACCTTCCGGCCGAGACCATGATGGAGCGAATGGACCGCAAATTTCTCGCTTCATACAGCCGTATTCCGGACTTGCTCTCGGGTTTGCAAAATCACTACAATGCTATAGAAGCTGCGGGATCTGTGGTAGCACCTTACCAAACACTTTATTTCGATACCGAAGACTTTG
>JAIVHP010000260.1 GCA_020201045.1 Flavobacteriales bacterium | reverse complement strand
GTATATGGCAACGGCAACACTAAATAGTGAAAGCACGATGGTGTACCAGGGTTTGTCGTTACCGGTATTCTCGTCGAGCTTTTGGCCTCCCATAACTCCTGCGAGAATTACAACAGCCATTTTCAAGGCCATTCCGGTGTATTTGTAAAAATCGTTTGGCCTATCGGTTTTCCGATTTCCGTTGTTCGCTGGTTTCTTTTGATTCGTCACGGTCTGAAAAGGTTTGCTTCATGTCCTTTACAACACCACCGCCCATCGCACATTTTCCGCTGAATACGGCACCGGGTTCAATAGCCAGTTTTTTCGTTGCAATATCGCATTCCAAACGCGCCGTAGACTTGAGTGATAGCAAACCGTTTATCTGAATGTTTCCCATTACGCTGCCTTCAATATCGGCATTTTCGCAGGTTATCTCTCCCTGAATCTTACCGGTAGCGCCCACTACGAGTCTTCCTTTTACAGTTATGGTTCCTTTTACAGAGCCGTCTATTCTGATGTTGCTGTCAGATACAATAGACCCCTCTATCTCGGTGCCCGATACAATTCGGTTGAGCTTTTCCGGTGAATGGGGTTCTGCTGTTTTTGCCATATCTTTTGAATTTGAGCTCTTAAACATTTTTTTCGAGTAAGTGCGTTAAAGGTAATTCTGCGAGAAGAATGCCTGGTAAACATCGGCATTCTTATTTCGGAAAAGAACCGTGAAGTTTTTAGTAGTAATTGCGAATTTAGCGTAATCTTTTTCATTTATCTCTTTCAGTTCCTCTGAATTCACTTTAAAGGTGTCGTAATACTCCATCGCTTCAGCGGCATTTCCAAAACTTCTCACAATGATGATTTGGTGATCTTTGTCGATAAAGCTATTGGTGATTCGCAATTTTGCGGTGCGGAAATACGCCGCGTGAAAATCGGCAATACTCTCCTTGATGGTCGTGGCATTGCCTTCCGTTTTTGGAAAAACAACTGCAAAGAAGTGCTCCGATTCGTCATCGACTTTAAACATAGAAGTATCGGTATCGTCTTCTGCCTTGTCATCTTTTTTTCCCGCGTCGGCTTGCGCGTCGTCATCTGGTTCGCTTTTGGCGTTTGCCAGCCGCGACTTTGCCTTGTTTAGCTCTCCGAGAAGCTCTGAAGCTTTCTCGGCTTCTTCGGTGCCGCCAAATTTTGTGACTATCTCCTTGAGAAGGTTTTCATACGATCCGGCATCTTTCCGCGCGCCAATGGTCAATGCTTTTACCAGATAATACTTCCCTAAAAAATTGTTGTTTGGTTCTTCCTGAATCACGTCGTTGCAGGCCATGATTACATCGGTGTATTGTCGCCTGCTGTACTTTTTATAAATTTCTTCGTACGCGGCTTTCTCTTCCGCGTATTTTTCATCGTCTGCGCTTCCGTAATCTGGATTTAGAATAAGTTTGGCGTACTCGCTATCGGGATAATCGGAGAGAATTACATTTTTATAATACTCGGAATTATCGCGGAATCCCGTTCCCACAAATTGTCCGGATTCTTCTTTTTCGAGGTATATTCGGTACAATTGATAAAAGGCTGAAGGAGCTGTTTCGCTGGTGTCGTAATCGGCTGTTATGCGCAGGAAAGATTCTGTGGCATTGTCATCGTCTTTGAGTCTTTCTTTGTAGATCGTACCCACATCGTAAAGTGCTTCAATGACTTCATCGTGGGTAGCCGCGTAAGCGGAATCGCCCATGGGCAATTCGGCAAGGTACGCTTCGAGCGATTTAATATTGCTTTTATCTGCATCGGCCAGGGCGCCTGCTGCAGCGTCTGGATCCTGATCGGCCAAACTTTCTTTTTCTCTTTCGGATGCCTTGTTTTTCCGTCTCCAATTGTCTTCTAGTTTTCGCGTACCCCATTTAAGTTGAAATTCCTGAAAACCCGAGCCGATGGTGCTGGAATTGTAGAAGTACCAGTTTTTTCCGCTACCGTAGCCTTTCGATCCACCGGGAGGGGGTGCATTTTGAATGCGCTCCAGTGCTTCCAGCTCTTCCTGGCGACGGGCATCTTCTTCTTCTTCCAATCTTACAATCATGTCGAGAATCTTTTTCTCCCGATCTTTTTCACTCATATCCACCAGGGTTATCAAGCTGTCATTGCGCTCAATAATTTGTAGGTTATTCACCAATTCAATCAGAGACTTGCCGGTGGCTGCAATCGTTTCGTAATTTGGAAAATCTTCGGGCAAGTAGGTGGTAGTACTGTCGTAGTAATTCTTGGCTACAACGTATTGACGGTCTTCAAAATGTATTTCCGCCAGTCTTAAAAAACTCTTCCCTTTTTGCTTGGGGTTGCCGAGGCTCTTTTGCGTGGAAGTAATGTAGTGGTCTATCGCTTCTTCAATATGTTGGCTTTCGTATTCTATTTCTGCCAGCGCGTAGAAAATTTGGTCGTAGTACTCTTCGTTATTTTCGTCTTTGGCCATTGCCCAAAGCATGTCCTTGATTTTCTGCGGATTCAGTTTTCGATCGTAAGACAAAGCCTGACTAATTTTTGCGTAGAACGCAATTTCGTAGGGCGGCCTTAATTCTACTACGCTGCCAAACGTTTCAATGGCTTCCTGCGATCGGTTGAGCTTGTTGTAAACCTGGGCGAGGATAAAAGTCATTCTTATTTTCTCTCGCTTTTCTTCGGTGTAAGCAGCTGCGTCTACTACGTAGGGCAGGGCTTCCTTAAATCTTTCCTGACGCAAGTACATATCGGCGTAAACTGTTGCCAACTTCGCATCGAAGTCATCGGGCTTATCGGTGCCTTTGTCGCTTTCAATAACCGATAATACAGTTATCGCTTTGCTGTACTTTTCTATCTCAATGTACGTTCTCGCCAGCCAAATAGCAGCATCAAATCTTGAATCCTGGCCTTTGTATTTTTTAGCCGTGTAGCTGAACATTTCGATAGCTGTGGAGTAACGTCCCTTGTAATAGTTGGCAATACCTATCATCAGGTAGCTGTCGTCTATCCACTTGTTGTGTTCTCTTTTGCGCTTGTCTTTATCTCTCTTTACCTCCAAACTGTGGCGGTCGATGATGGTACTGCATTTTTCAATAATCTGATCCATTGTGGGAAACAGATTCTTTTGTTCTTCTTCATCGGGAAGCACGTAAACGGGTAACAGCTCCAGGTAATCTTCTTCTTTATTATTGTGGAGCTGGGTATTGGTATTCTTCATGATCTCCGTTGCATTAAAATACCAATTGTAATGCGACGTGGTGTTGTGGTAAAGCCTATGTGTGAATCCCGCCTTTTTTCGACTGCAGGAAGTAAAGGCGATCAGCACGAGCAAAAGCAAGCCGATAAGTTGATATGAAGTGTGTGTTTTCAAGCTCCGAAGAAAAGGTATGCGTTTAACATCATTTCTACAAAATTATTGCATTTTTATTAGAAAGAATGGGTTAGCGGCTGATTTGACCCGAATAATATTTCTGATATTTGTGGCGACGGCGTAATTTATGGCAAAGGAAAAGAAATCTAACCGAAAGAAATTCATTAATAAACTCAAGCACCGATACAGGCTGGTAGTTATTAATGATGCCACTTTCGACGAGCGATTTTCCGCTTTTCTCACACCGCTCAACGTTATCTCGGGGGTAGCTCTGGTTACTTTTATTATTGCCCTTGCGGTAGTTTCTGTTATCGCATTTACACCTCTTAAAGAATACGTACCCGGATATAGCGATACGCAAACGCGCATTAATGCCCTAAATGCATCGGTTAAAGCAGACTCGCTCGAAAAGGCACAAACGATTTACAAAGCTTACTTTGACAATATTCAGAATGTATTATCGGGAAATGTGGGTGGAGACTCGGCCGCTGCTGCGGAAGATTACGAACCGGTGCAGTACGATGAATTAAACTTTTCGGCTTCCCGAGAAGACTCGCTTCTCCGAAAGGAGATTGAGTCTCAAGAGCAATACGCACTCACCCCAGGCGGTAATGCTTCGGCCGAACTCACAGGCTTGCCCGGGGTTTTATTTTTTGCTCCCATTCGAGGACAGGTTACGTCTACTTTCGATCCGGGAATTCAACACTTCGGAATAGATGTTACCGCCGATGAAGGTGAAGCCATTAAGGCGGTGTACGACGGCGTGGTAATTCTGGCGTCATTTACATCAGACGGGGGAAATGTAATTCAAATCCAGCACGCCAATAATTTAATTTCAATATACAAGCACAATTCAGCCCTTCTCAAAAAAGTAGGCGATCAAGTGAGCGCCGGTGAGTCTATCGCTATTATCGGTAATTCGGGCGAATTTACCGACGGCCCCCATCTCCATTTTGAACTTTGGTACAATGGTCAGCCCGTTAACCCACAAAATTTTATAGCTTTTTCATCTTAAAAATTATGGGCTTAAAATCATTTGCCGGAAAAATACTGGCGAGGCGCACACGAAAAAAAGTGAATTTTTGGAAGAAACGCGCCGTTCAAATTCAGTATTCTACGCTACTCAATCTTACATCCGATGCCAGAGATACAGCTTTTGGAAGAGACCACGGCTTTGCTGAAATCACCAATCATCAGGATTTTAAAAACAGTGTTCCCGTAAGAGATTACGAAGAGCTGAAGCCATATATTGACAGAGTGGTAGATGGAGAACCCGATGTGCTTTGGCCTGGTAAACCAATCTATTTCTCCAAAACATCGGGAACAACATCCGGTGCTAAATACATCCCCATTACGGCAGAATCAATGCCGCATCACATCGAAGCTGCAAGAAACGCGCTTCTGCTCTATATTGCTCAAACCGGAAATGCTCAATTTATAAACGGTAAGATGATATTCCTGCAAGGAAGTCCCGTTTTACATAAAAAGAATGGAATTGATGTGGGGCGATTATCGGGAATTGTCGCCCACCATATTCCAGCCTATCTGCAGCGAAACAGGCTTCCATCTTTCGAAACCAATAGCATTGATGACTGGGAAGAAAAGGTAGATGCAATTATAGATGAAACGGTAAATGAGCCCATGTCGCTAATATCTGGTATTCCGAGCTGGGTACAGCATTACTTTGAACGCATTTTAGAGCGCAACGGAAAACCGAATATCGCATCGGTTTTTCCCGAATTTAGCCTTTTCGTATACGGGGGTGTGAATTTTGAACCCTACAAAAGTCGATTTGACAAACTTATTGGCAAACGGGTAGACCGGGTAGAAACGTATCCCGCAAGTGAAGGGTTTATCGCTTTTCAGGACGACCAAAACGACCGTTCACTCCTTTTGAATGTGAATGCGGGAATTTTTTTCGAGTTTATTCCTTCGGATCAGTACTTTGAAGAAGACCCTCCGCGGTTGAGTCTCTCTGAAGTTACCACCGGTGTTAACTACGCAATAATCTTATCTACCAATGCCGGTTTATGGGGCTACAGTATTGGCGACACCGTGAAGTTTACCTCGCTCAACCCTTATAAAATTTTAGTTACCGGCCGCATAAAACACTATACTTCGGCGTTTGGCGAACACGTAATAGCAGAAGAAGTGGAAGGAGCAATGGAAGATGCTATGGCGAAATTTTCCGACACGGAGGTCATAGAATTTACAGTTGCGCCTCAGCTCAATCCCGATTCGGGGCTGCCTTATCACGAGTGGCTTATCGCCTTTGGCAAGCAACCCGCCGACATGGAAAAATTTGAAGAAGCCCTGGACGATGCGATGCAAAACCGCAATATCTACTACGCCGATTTGCTCAAGGGAAAAATTCTTCGACGGCTCAAAATAACAAGCCTTCCAAAAAATGCGTTTAATGACTACATGAAATCTCAGGGTAAACTGGGAGGTCAAAATAAAATTCCAAGGCTTAGCAATGATCGCAAAATTGCCGATGCCATCGCAAAATGAAGTTCTTCCTGCCCTTTACACTCGCCTTTCTATCTGCAATCACTTGCTCGGCTCAGCTCGAAATAACTGAATCGATTAAAGACTTTGGCCTTTTGCGAAGGGCCGATTCGCATTGGATAGATGTGGAAATAAAAAATTTGGGTTCCAAAACCGCCTACATCTTTAGGGTAGACGCCCCAAAAAACGTGGAGATCAAATTTTCATCCAAAGAAATTCCCGCCGGTGGAAATGCTTTTATACGAATAGCCTATTCGCCGAAGGTAGAAGGGAAATTCAAAGAAGAACTAGGCGTGCACGCCAGTGCGTGGAATAGCCCGAAAAAAATTGAAATATTCGGAGAATCTACTCACGCGGTTTCGTCTGTGGTTCCCTGTCCCGATTTTGGTTCTGAAGGACGAACTTCCTCAAGCGAATTTCATGTTTCGGTGAAATCATTGGGTGATGAGCGATCTATTGAAGATGCGGAAATAGACATCTATAAAAACGGAGAGAAGGTGTACGAGTTCAAAACAGACCAATACGGAGAGCTCACTCGCGCTATTCCCTATGGACGATATTTGATCGCGGTGCGCAAAGGGAGCGCAGAAATCGATACCGCGATGTATGTGAATGCCGTAAATAATCACCTGGTGGTTTCTCTTGAAAATATAGAAGATGATTTGCCGATGGGTAATAATGTGGAAATCGATGAAGAGATCGCAGAAGAATCAATTACCGAAACTCCCGCAGAAGAAGAAGAAGCCGACTCGGTGGCAGAAGTAAAAGAGTTGGAACGAACGTCATTGCCAGAAGACTCTGAGCCGGCTGAAGAAACCGAATACGAAGAGCTGCCCGTAAGTACATACAAGCAAAATAACCTGGTTTTTTTGGTTGATGTATCTGCATCGATGAAGCAGCGTGGAAAACTCGATTTGATGAAAATTTCAATTATCGAGTTGCTAAAAGTGCTCAGACCCGTTGATCGGTTTACGCTGATTAGTTATTCATCAGACACGGAGGTTTTGGTGCAAACCGATTCTAATCTCGATCGGGATGCCTGTATAGAAGCAATACGAAATTTAAGTGCCGGTGGCGGCACTGCTGGTGCGAGGGCTATAAAAAAGGCGGGAAAACTGGCCGAGCGCAGTTTTGTCGATAATGGCAACAATCAAATTTTGCTCGCCACCGATGGTGCGTTTAACGAAGAAATTGACAAGGCGCTCCGCTTTGCGCGGAGAAATAGGCGGAGGGAAATAGGGATGTCGGTAATGGGAATAAAATGCGGCCCTTTTACCGAAAAGCAGATGACTACTTTGGTAGGCGAAAGCGGGGGACAATTCATTTTGATAGAAGGAGCATCCGACGCCGACGAGCGTCTTATCGAAGAAATCAAGAGATCTTCCAGAAGGTAAAACTGCCACGTGTATAAAACTTATCTTTGCCCCTTCAATGGAAAATAGCGATAAGAGACATATTGCCATTTTGGGTTCTACGGGCTCAATAGGAACACAGGCACTGGAAGTGATTGACGCCAATCCCGAGCGATTTCAGGTGGAAATCTTAACGGCTCATTCAAACGCTGAACTCCTGGCGGAGCAGGCGCTAAAATACAAGCCAAACGCGGTTGTAATTCAAAGCGAAGAAAAGTACGCCTGCCTGAAAGATCGCCTTTTTGATTTTGGCATTAAAACGTATTGTGGCGCAGATGCGCTGGCAGATATCGTAGAGACAGACGCCATTGATATCGTACTCACTGCGCTGGTGGGATTTGCTGGGCTGAGGCCGACTATGAAAGCTATTGAAGCCGGAAAACACATTGCACTGGCCAATAAAGAAACGCTGGTAGTAGCAGGCGAAATTGTAACAGCGGCGGCAAAAAAAGCAGGCGTGAATATTTATCCGGTAGATTCGGAACACAGTGCGATTTTTCAATGCCTGGTGGGAGAATTTCACAACCCGATTGAAAAAATTTACCTCACCGCCAGCGGGGGTCCTTTTCGAGGGTATAACTACGAGCAACTCAAAACGGTTTTGCCGAAGAATGCGCTCAAGCATCCCAATTGGGATATGGGAGCCAAAATTACCATCGACTCGGCTTCGATGATGAATAAGGGTCTGGAAGTGATTGAAGCGAAATGGTTGTTTGGGTTGAAGCCCGAACAAATTGATGTTATAGTTCATCCGCAATCTGTGCTACACAGCATTGTTCAATTCAGAGATGGAAGCATGAAAGCGCAAATGGGGCTGCCCGATATGAAGTTACCCATCCAATACGCCATCGGCTATCCCGAAAGATTGCTATCAGACTTCCCGAGATTTAACTTTCTGGATTACCCCGAACTCACTTTCGAAAAACCCGATTACGAAGCGTTCAGGAACCTTAAATTAGCTTTTGGCGCTATGGCCGATGGAGGTAATAAGCCCTGTATTTTAAATGCGGCAAACGAAATTGCCGTAGATGCGTTTCTGAATAAGGGTTTGGGATTTACCGAAATGAGCGACGTAATTGAAAACGCTTTACAATCGGTTTATTTTATTGAAAAACCAACTTTAGAAGATTACTTTGAAACCGATGCCGAAACCCGCACTTTCGCCCATTCCCGAATTCTTGAAAAAATAGGTTAACTGCTATTCAATGACACCCCTACTCGTTAAAATTATTCAGCTTATTCTCAGCCTTTCTATATTGATTGTGCTGCATGAGCTGGGGCATTTTATCCCCGCCAAGATTTTTAAAACGCGGATCGAAAAATTTTATCTGTTTTTTGATCCGTGGTTTTCCCTCTTCAAAAAGAAGATTGGGGGCACTGAATACGGAATTGGTTGGCTGCCACTTGGAGGATATGTAAAGATATCGGGCATGATCGACGAATCGATGGATACCGAGCAAATGAAAACTCCGCCAAAGTCTTATGAGTTTAGGTCAAAGCCCGCCTGGCAAAGGCTTATTATCATGATTGGAGGGGTGACGGTAAACGTTATTCTGGCCTTTTTCATCTATGCGATGATTTTATTTGGCTACGGCAAAGAATACGTGCCAATAGAGAATCTTAGCTATGGCGTGCAGGCCGATTCGCTTTTATTAGAGCACGGCATTGAAAATGGAGATCGGATAAAAAAAGTTGGAGAGATTACCCCCGAGACGCTAAATGAAGTAAACCGGGAAATCCTTTTTGGCGATGCGCGGAGGTTGACCCTTGAGCGAGACGGAAGGGAAATCAATGTGAATTTACCGGAAGATATCGATCAGGATTTGCTCGCAAAAGGGGGAACGGGATTTTTCTTTGTTCGCTTTCCCAATCAGGTAGAAGCTGTTGCACCCGACTCCTACGCCGAGAAGGCCGGGTTGCATAAAGGCGACCGCATCGTTGCTGTAAACAATACCGACACGGAGATTTTTTACGACCTCACCAACACACTTGAAGAAAATAAAGATCAAACTGTAAACCTTCGCATAAGGAGAGAAGGGCGCATAGTTGAGTTACAATCGCAGGTGGATAGTTTGGGACGACTCGGATTTATACCTACTTCAGACTTTAGCAATTTCTTCGAGACTGTGAAGCTGGAATACGGCTTCTTTGAGAGTTTTCCCGCCGGGGTGAGTGAAGGTACCGAAACATTGGTCAGCTACGTGCGCTCGCTAAAACTCATTTTTAGCCGTCAGGGAGTAAAACAAGTCGGAGGTTTTGGAACCATCGCTGGTCTGTTTGGTGAGATTTGGGATTGGGAGCGCTTTTGGAATATGACGGCATTTTTATCCATCATATTAGCGGTGATGAATTTATTGCCAATACCAGCACTTGACGGAGGCCACGTGATGTTTTTGCTTTACGAAATGATCGCCGGCCGACAACCCAATCAAAAATTCATGGAGTACGCGCAGCTATTTGGAATTGCGGTGCTGCTTACGCTTCTGCTCTATGCCAACGGAAATGACGTGGTTAATGCTGATTGGTTTACGAGATTGTCAGATTGGTTTTCCAACCTGTTCAACTAGTTGCTTCGCGAGTTTAGAAAATGAATGATCAGGCTTTCGCATTAATGTTCTTTACCGTGGCACCTGCAACTTGTGAAACGCAATTGTTGTAATTTTTACCCACAACTGTTTATTGCAGGGTTGCTACTGAAGGGTGCAGGTAACGGATGCTTCGGAAGAGACTACAAATAAAATTTAACTGTTCAATCAAATAGTAATTCCCTGATGTGTAACATCCTACGGGGAGTTTCGTACGCACCAATAAGATTGTAAAAATGTCGGAACACATAGATGTAAACGGGCTGTTAAACCTTTCGGGAAACGACAGGGAGTTTGTGGCAGAAATTTTGAAGTTGTACATCCAAAAGACAAACTCTGACATTCGGGAATTGGGAAATGCAGCAGGAGAAGAAAATTGGAAAAGTGTTGCTTTTATTCTTCACCGCATGCGTTCTTCGGCTACTCCACTGGGCCTGGTGGAATTACAGAAAAATTTGAAGGCCCTGGAAATAGATTTGAAGGATCACAATACAAGTGATGCCGATAACCGTTTAAATCACATAATAGACCGTGTTAAAACGGCCCAGAAGAGCGCAGAAAATCAACTTCAGCAATTGTTGGACTTATTATATTAGAAGATATTGATAAATTTACAGTGTTTTGAATACACAGGAAAAATCCAGAATATTATTGGTAGACGATGAGGTTATCACCTTGAGAATTACCAGAAGGCTACTCACCGAAAACGGCTACGACGTAGATATAGCTAAGAGCTCGTCGGAAGCGATGAAGTTTTTGTCAAAAAAGCCATACCAACTGGTAATAGTGGATATTACCATGCCATCCATCAGCGGATTCGACCTGATACAGCTCATGCAAAGTTTTGACTACGATGTGCCAGTTGTTTTTCTGAGCAACAACGACAACGAGTGGACCATTGAAGAAGCCTATAACGTAGGAGCCAAACGATTTGTGAGTAAGGAACGCGAATTCAATTTCCTGGCCGATATCGTCAAAGAAGTCTTAACATCTGTTCGATAACATTTTCTTTGATTAGATTCGTTTCATTTTAAATGAATGAAAACCCTCCCCGAGTCTTGTCTCAATTGTGGCAATAGCATTCCACCAGATTTTCTGTACTGCCCTAATTGTGGGCAAAGGAACAGACAGGCAAAACTGCCGGTAAAAATCTTCCTCGGCGATTTTCTACGCGATTATTTCGCTCTGGACTCAAAAATATTCAGAAGCCTCGGAAGACTGATTTTTCGACCGGGATCTTTGACGAAGGAGTTCAATCTGGGAAGGCGAAAGAAATATATTCCGCCGCTACGGATGTATATTTTCATCAGTTTCATCTACTTTTTTGTACTTGCACTTAGTCAAAAGGGAAACTATGCATCAGATGATTTGGTAACGTTTAATATGCCAAGTGACAGCGCCCGTATAGCTAGCGTGCAACAAATTTTTGATAGCCTGAGTGCAATACCCGATCAATCTCCAAAGGAGAAAATGCTCATTGCCAGTTTGGAAGAAAAAATAGCCGAAATGCAGTCGGAACCGGAGAAAAGAAACAGGTCGAACGTAAACCTGTACGAAGGTGCCGACGAGATAGAAGACTACCTGGAACATCAATTGGTTCGAATTAATTCCGATCCCGACCGATTTGTACAGTCGAGTTTTCGCGCAACGTCTATTGTAATGTTTGTTATGCTTCCATTTTTCGGGTTTATCCTGTACCTGTTTAATTACCGCAGGAGCAAGTATTATGTGGAGCACCTGGTTCACAGCGTACACTTGCATACCTTCTTTTTTACCGTTTTTCTTTTCGGAACACTTGCCAATTTACTTCTGGATTGGAACAGCTATGGCTGGTTATTTGCGATCGGGTTTATTTACCTCTTCCTATCTCTTCGGATGGTTTATTCCCAATCTTATATCAAATCATTTATCAAGTCGCTTCTCATTGTATTTGCGTATAGTATTTTGCTAACAATTGCCGCGGTAATTGTTATAATAGCAGCAGTATTTATCGCTTAGAATGGAGAAAATTATCATACTTGGTCAGGGGATTGCAGGAAGCATCATCGCCTTTCGTTTATTGGAAGCGGGAATACCCCCAGAAATCGTAGACGACAACCACAAGCACTCCAGCTCCATGGTTGCGGCCGGACTTTGGAATCCCATAGTTTTCAGAAGGATTAATAAGAGCTGGAAGGCCGATGAATTTATTCCCGAACTCGAGTCTTTTTTTACTCGTGTGGAATGGAAACTCGGGGCTGATTTTTACCAAAGCCTCGATATCTCCAGAATGCATTCGTCAAAATTGGAGCAGGACTTGTGGATGGAAAAAAAGACCCTACCGGGGTTTTTCGATTATCTCGGCGAACCTGAAGATGTGCCACCGACGCACTTCGAATCGGGAGAATTTGGGTTGGGGAAAGTCCACCGAGCGGGATACATTGATTTACCGGCTTTTCTTCAGAGCGCCGCCGAATTTTTTAAATCGGAAGGATTATACAAACAGGCGAATATTTCAGATACGTGGATAGCAGAGCAACTGGCGCAGAATGATGTGGCGGTAATAGACTGTCGCGGCTATCAATCGGCCTTTTCCGGTTATTGGTCTTATTTGCCATTTGGCCTTACCAAGGGTGAAGTGCTCACTATTTCGTGCGATGGTTTAGACCTCGAATCTATTTTTAACGCTGGCTTTTTCGTTTGTCCACTTGGAGAGAATCGCTACCGGGTGGGAGCAACTTTTAACTGGGACGATTGCGATCAAAAACCGACAGAGGACGGGAAGCAACAGCTTGTGGAAAAGCTGGAGAAATGGCTGAAATCGCCATTTGAAATCGAAGATCACAAGGCTGGCGTGAGGCCAACCGTTCAAGATCGCAGACCTTTAATTGGTGTTCATCCCAATCATAAAAACCTGTGGCTATTCAACGGCATGGGCACCAAAGGGGTGATGCTGGCGCCCCAATTATCTCAGGTTTTCACCAGTGCATTTCTCCATGGAAACCCCATTCCAAAAGAGATGAATATTTCGCGGTTCGAAAAACTGTTAGGACAGCAGAATCCCACCGTAAACTACCCCAATCCATAGCGTGCGATGAGAGTTTGTGAATAAAGTCTGAAAGCTGTGTTACGCCTGTCTACCGTCTTTAGGCTTGCTATCGAACTTTATGAATCAGCCACTCGAATAATTAAAAATCCTGCCTGCCGGCCCTTTAAGCAGGCAAGGAGCCCCGACATTCGTCAGGGTGACTGCCGGCAGTTTATATATCAAGTTCAACACCGATATTGGACTTTCTGGACAGACCAAATTAAACTCACCGCGGTATGTTAGCATTTAAACCCAAACACCCTTGATTGTTGGCGCATTCTGATACTATTTTAAACTTTTATGACCACAAAAGTTTAAAGGCGTGTCTAAACAATATTCTAAGGGATTATTAATCGCTCTATTACTGGTCTTCTTTTCGTTTTCAGCATTCTCACAGGTTCCGCAGAAAATTAATTATCAGGCGGTTGCGAGAGACTTGAAGTCGGGGGATGAAATCGCCGGTCAATCCATTTTGCTCGTCGCCAAAATATTAAACGCAGGTCCCGGCGGGAGCATTATATACCAGGAAGAACACAATAATGTGGCAACAAATGACTTCGGATTATTCCAAATCCAGATAGGTGCCGGTGAAACTGTTCAGGGGAATTTTAATTCTATTGATTGGGCTTCGGGTGATTTTTGGCTGGAAGTAGATCTGGATGTTGGAAACGGATTAGAAACCATGGGAGCCATGCAATTTGTAGCTGTGCCATACGCCCTGCACGCCGAAACCGTTTCGAATACCGATGATGCCGACGCCGATCCAACCAACGAGCTTATTTCAAATGCTGCTTTTAATCCCGAAGAGAATACCATAACTATTTCGGAAGGCGATGAGAACATATTCGAGATAGACCTTTCCGGAATTCAGGTAGAAGATGATGATCCCGATCCAGCAAACGAACTTATAACGAGTTTGGGTCTGGAGCAGGATTCTATCCTTGTAATACAAGATCAAAATACCTGGAGCGTAAATCTGGGAAGATTCATAGATGACGACCCCGATCCCGATAACGAATTGATTGACGCAGATGGACTGACCTTGATTGACGATACCATCCTGCAAATTTCTGAAGCGGGAATTTTGCACGAAGTTAATTTGGCAGATCTGCAAGACGATGATGACTGGACCAGAACGAACACGGGTAACGTAATTTACAACACTACAGACAAGGTTGGGGTGGGAACCAACGCTCCTACATCTACCTTTCACACCAACGGCTCCGTTAGTGCGAAATACCGCGTGGTTCTGAACGACATGCCCACAACTGTGGAAGTGGAAGATACCGACCACTATATCATTTTACAACTCGACGATGATGGAGAGAGCTCCCTGACGGTAAATATGCCAAGTGCGCAAGAGGTGGACGGGCGTCTCCTTGTTTTTCGAAGAACTGGAGATATCACATCTGTTTCCTTAGAATTCAATTTTAACGGCGACGATGTAAATTTTGGAAGTACAGCTACTCCCCTCATCGTATCGGGATTTTTCAATCAAACGCTCAGATTCATGTCGCTTGGAGCGGATGGATGGGTAACCATTGATTATGATAATTAGGCAGATACTATACACCGCTTTCTTTTTTGGTTTGGGTTTCTCTGCATGTGCTCAAACCACGCTCAGCCGTCAGGTTATAGCGAACTCTGGCTTTTCTGAGGTAATTTCGGGAACTACAGAAGTATCATACACCACCGGGGAGGCATTGGTTTCTACCGAAACGGGCGAGTCGACGGTTTTAACCCAGGGCTTCCATCAGCCCAACCTGTTTTTACCACTTATGTTTGATGTAGAGACCACAGCAGCAACCTGTCCTACTTCATCAGATGGCGGAGCTTTCGTGGTGAATCTCATAGGGTGTAGTTCTCCCTATTCCGTGAGCTGGAGCAATGGTGATACCGGGATGGAATCACCCGACTTAATGCCGGGACTTTACGCCGTTACCGTGAATGCTCCCGGATGCTCGCTCACCATCGACTTTGAAATCTTATCCGGGCCTGAATCGGAATGCGAATTGAAGTTTTTCAATGCGTTTTCGCCAAACGACGATGGCAACAATGACCTCTGGGAAATAGAGAATATTGAAGCCGACGTATTTTCAAACAACGAAGTAGAAATATACAACCGTTGGGGGCAATTGATCTGGGAAGGTGAAGGGTACAACAATGCCGATGTGGTTTGGGATGGGAAAACTCAATCTGGAATGACATTAGCCGAAGGAACGTATTACTACGTTGCCGTGGTAAACAACAAAACCCATAAGGGCTATATAGAGCTGACCAAATGACCAGGCAGTTTACCATAGCGATTTTGATAATGGCTGCTACATCTGGCGCTTCGGCTCAACAGCACGGAATCTACAGCCAGTATTTATTCAATCTTTTTGTTGTCAATCCCGCGTACGCCGGTGAGCTCGATGCACTTGCCGCCAGTGTGAGTTACCGCGCTCAATGGGTGGGCTTTGAGGGCGCGCCCAAAACACAGAATTTTTCTGTTCACAGCCCCATAAAAGGCAAGAAAATGGCTCTGGGCTTGCAATTTCAAAACGACGAAATAGGTGCCAGACGCACTCCGTCTTTGTCGGCGACTTACGCTTACAAGGTAAAGTTAAACGAGAAATCCCGACTTTCTTTTGGGGTAGAAGCAGGTGTGATCAATTACCAGTATCGTTGGCAGGATTTGAACTATCGACGCAGCAACGATCCGGTGGCCTTTGGCTCGGAAGGTAATAAATGGGTGCCAAATTTCAACTTTGGCGTGATGTATTTGAGAAGCGATGCCTACGTGGGTTTGAGCGCAACCAGCTTGAACTCGAGTAGAATAATTGCAAGCGACAACAGCGATGCCCGGCTGAATACTTTTTTCAATTTCATTGCCGGAAAGGTTTTTGACATCTCCGAAAAGGTAGCTGTAAAACCCAGCACCATTGTGCGAAAAGCAGTGAACAGCCCTTTTCAATTCGACGCTAATTTAAGCGTGCGCTATTTAAACAGGTTTTGGCTTACCACAACCTACCGGTATGATTACGGTGCTGTTTTTTCCGGTCACATCTATATTACCGATAATCTGCACGTGGGGTATTCTTACGATTTGCCGCTCAATAATTTGCTCACGCAGCAAAGTGGCTCACACGAAGTTTTTATAGGCTATAATTTCAAAGTCTTTGCCCCACTTCCCAAAACCCAATTAACTTATTGATTTTGGAGCTGAGGTTACATATCGCCCAAATCCAAAATGCATTCGTATGGATTCGGTAAATTCAAGGGCGAATGATCTCGTTGGTATCGAAGTTTACGACCAGTTGATTGTGCTAAACGATTCAGAAAGAATTATTTCTGACTTCCCGCAAAAAAGAACACTCAAAAATGCTTTTTACCCAGGGTTCCCCGAGGGAAAGATTAAAAGACAAATTGACGCTAAAGAATACTGGGCTGTAGAACCCGGAGCCACTTTCGGAGATTCGATTTATTTGCTGAGTGTACTCAGGCCTGCACCCTATAAAAAGTCTTCGGCTCCAGCCGATTGGTATGTTGCAGCACATGAAATTAATTCCGGGAGCGCAGTGGTGGAAATGAACTTGATTGATCCGGAACATTCGCTGAAACACCCCGCAGTAAGGGGAAGTGAAATTTATGTTTCGAGCGACCGGCCAGATGGGTTTGGCGGGTTCGATATATGGAAGGTAAAATGGGACGGGAAAAATTTCCGAAACTGGAAGAATATGGGCGAAGTGGTCAATTCTTCGGCAGATGAATATTTTCCGACATGGCATGGCGATACGTTGCTTTTTGCATCAAACCGAACTGACCGGGGTTATGGAGGCTACGACATTTACGGATTCGTCAGTGACAAGGGAAGGTCTTTTAATATGGGTGTTCCGGTAAACTCTCCATACAACGATTTCAATCCAACAGCGGTAAAAGAAACATTTAAATATTTATCATCGAGTAGATCGCCGCGAACCAAGCTTGATGTTTATCGGGTAGAATTTTTTGATCCCGGGCTTTTCTTTCCAGAACTTTTCGGGAGAATTCAAACTAATGAAGGGAACCTGGCTGGTGAGAAAATAACGCTTACCAATGCTTCGGGATCTTACACCAAAGATGTAGTGCTCGACGAAGACGGCTACTTTCGGCTTAGCCAAATCAAAGGAATGGAGTATTACAAGATCAATCTCAACGATTTGCAGCTCTCCGAAAAGGCAAAGCTCCTACTCTACGACGATCGCGGCGTTTTAATTAAAGACATCCCCATTAAAAAAGGCGAAGAAATACAATTTAGACTTCTGGCCCCTGAAGATTACTATTTGGAGAAATTGGAAAACAGGGACGAGAGCATTTTGGAAGTCGACATTTTTGGAGCGGTCGAAACCGACATCGCCAATAGACCACCGCTTGTAATTTATTTAGAAGACAGCAAAGGTGAATTGATAGGCGTCTCCAAAACAGACTCATCTGGAATCTTCTCTTTCAATTCGGTCTTGCCAGACGACCGCTACACCATTCGCACTGAAGTGAGCGATCCAAATGCACTTATCCGCATTTTCAATGCCAAGGGTGAGGAGATTCAAACCATTGATCCGAGCGGCGCAACCGAGTTTATTTATGTGAGGCTATCATCCGAAGATGAGGTGATTACCATTACGAACGAAGAAAATGTGCAGGTGAAAATCTCACAACTCGAAATCTTTAACTTACCCACCATCTATTACGGCCTTAACGAATACGAACTGAGTGAAGATGGAAGGCTCAAAACGCAAGATCTCATTGAATTGCTCAACAATAATCCCGACGTATCTATTGAACTATCGGGCCACACCGATGCACGCGGTGAAGCCAGGTACAATATGCGCTTATCGCAAAAACGAATTGATGCGGTGATAGATCACCTGGTGACATCTGGTATAAATCGCTCCCGAATAGACGGGACAGGATACGGAGAGAGTAAATTATTAAATCGCTGCAGCGATGGTGTTGAGTGCACCGAAGTAGAGCACGCAGCAAATAGAAGAACCGAAATTAGAATATTCCAAGACCCCTTAAATAAATCCAAATGACAAATCGAGGATTAATATTGAATCAAATTCACTTCCAGAAATACATCATGGTGTTTTCAATCCTTTTGCTTACAGCCGGGTTGAGTTATGGACAGTTGAAGAAAGGCCAAAAGCTATTTGAAGAAGGAAATTACCAGGAAGCGGTGAAGCCACTCAAGAAAGAGTTTTACGGAAAGAACCAAACACGCGAGGCCGGGATTCTTTTATCTAAGTCTTACTATCAGCTCCAGGAGTATCAGGAAGCACTCGATGTTATTTCTATCGTAGGCACAGAGACCTTGACTGATCCGGAAGATATTCGGTTTTACGCCGATGTGCTTATCACCAATGATAACTTTTCTGAAGCTTTTCTCCAGTTGATTTCGCTTTTCAGCCAGGATCAAACAGATGCAAAAACGGCGCTGTGGCTCGATAAGGTAAGCGATCTCCTCAAATGGGATACCTTGCCTACTGCTTCTAATGTGTCGCCTGTTTTGGGTATAAATTCCATTTACAACGAGTATGCTCCGTACATTCCGAAAAAGGGAGAAATGTGGTTTGTAAGCGATGTAACAGGGGTGCAATCGGTATTTCCAAACTCGTACAGCAACGAAAACATGCACCTGTATTTTAAAACGGAATTTGCCAAGGAAGACGGCTCGGAAGTGAAAAGGCCCACCTGGCTAATGAAAAATAAAAACTACTATTACCACGATGGGCACATTACAAAATGGCCCGGCACAGATAAGTATGTAATGTCGCTCCGCGACTTAGATGCCGGCCCCAAAGATCCACAGGTGGCCATGTTCTTTTCGGGTTTACAGGGAGATGAAGAGAGTTTAATCCCATTTAAGTACAACGAAAAATACAATACGGGACACGCTACATTTACACAAGATGGCAAGCGAATGATTTTTGCCAGTGACCGGCCGGGCGGATTTGGGCAAATGGACTTGTGGTATTCCGATTGGGTGGACGGAACCTGGTCTCCACCCGTAAATATGGGCCCCATTATCAATACACCTTTCAACGAAGTATTTCCCAAATATTCCAATACCCGTCTTTTCTTTAGTTCAGACCGGAGCGACATTGGGTACGGGGCTTTAGATATTTACTATTCGAGCGAGCTTCACGGCTATTCAGATATTGTGAATATGAGAAGTCCGGTTAATGGGCCTTATGATGATTTTAGTGTCACATTCGATTCTACAAAGTCTGGATATTTTGCATCAAACAGAATCGATGGAGCTGGTGGCGACGATATTTACCGTTTTTATTACGACCCTATACCCGATTCGCTGCCGTCGATAAGGCTTAGAATAGTTGGAAAAGACATTGGCCCCGGACGAGTAACTGAAATTCGAGACTCGGATGGGAATTTGGTTTCCACCAATACCACCGATTCCGGATCGGAGATTTATGTGCAAGGCCTCAAAGAAAGAGAAGTGTATACACTTTTTGTAACCGGCGATAAAATTGACGACGAAGCCACACTCGCTCATCTCACATCGGGTGGGCAACTGGTAAACTCTTTCACCCAAATCTCAGAAAACACCTTTAGATTTTCTATATCGCCCGTATCTAAATCCTTAATGACCCGTCAGGAAAACGAAGACGACAGCGAAGTACAGTACGATCTGGACGGCAAAGTTGTAGTGAATGAAGGCATTCGTGCAAAAGGTATACCCGTGTCGCTCATTTCTTCGCGGGGTAAGCTGGTTTCGACTGTAGAAACAGACGATACCGGAAATTTCAAATTCAAAAATGCCACTGAGGGCGAAGCGTATACCCTAAAAACCGAAGGCCTGGACGATTACCACGAGATTGATATCTACGGTAAGGAAGGGGCGATTACCCAATCGCTAAAAACCATGGGCAACAACGAATACGCATATACGAGATCAACCCCGGTTGCCAAATGGATGTCGGCGGCAGAAATATCTGTTCCAAATATCCTTGCGGTAATTCCAGGATTGGAGACGCCACCAACTGATATGGAGCTCTTTGACGAGAACGATGTGAGTTTAGGAAATCCCGAAATTGACGAAAATGATCAGATTCATATGGGAAGTCTCATTGCCCGGAAGGTGTATCGATTAAATGTTCCCGATCGCGATTTAGCACAGAGTGATAAATTATTCATCTTGAATTCTGCCGGCGATACAGCCCAGGTAGTTCGTCCGATGGATGCGCATAACTACTATTTTGAATACCTGCTAGATCCAAA
>JAIVHP010000004.1 GCA_020201045.1 Flavobacteriales bacterium | reverse complement strand
TGGTGATGATCAACTCACATCGGGCACCTGGCAGTTTTTCAAAACCGACAAGGCCGGAAACAAAGCCCTCGTAAAGGAATGGGTTTTTGAGAAAAATCAATTCTCCAGGAAGGTGATACACATCGACGGAGATACCATTTCCTTTAAGCTCAGTGTGGTTGCGGAAAACGATTCGCTTTTGGAAGGCGTGGAGCTAAACGAAGATTATTTGACGATTGTCGATTTAAAAGCTTCGCTGGAGAATCAAAAATTGCCGGAAAAGTACCGAAACGAATATCGGATCAGGGATCTGTTTTTCTCCGCTTTGAAAAAATTCAACTCGGCAGATTCTACCTTTTCACCCGTACTGAAGAATAGCATTGCGCCTAAAATTTACACCAAAATTCTGCGGTTCCCATACACCGATGAAGAAGAAGAGACGCTCAAAGAACTTCAAGCCAAAACCAAGGATGCCGAAAAGGCCATCCGGAAAATAAAGAACGACCCTCAGATCAATCTGGCGCGCATTTCCACACAGGAAGTTGCTTTTTACATTTCTGTCCTGAACGCTATCGAAAGAAACTTTCTCATGCCCAACCGGGAAATTGTCAAGCATTATAAATCTGGGAATTTAGCGTATATCAACCGCGAGAAGTTCCTGGACAATCGCTTGAATCAATCGCTGGTTGAACTGGATGTCATGACCGTTTTCAATAACGATACCACTACCGGGAAATACAGCTTGCGGGAAATAAACGCCGACAATAAAGGTGATTCATTCGAAAATTTGGGAAATCTCGCCGAAGATATCCTTTCGGAAATCGGTCTTCTCCGAGACAGCATTGACATATACATCGAAGAAATAAAGCGGGAAGAAAACTTATCTGAAATCGAAGGTTTACTTATCGAGAAATACGAAAGTGTGAATCAGCTAAACGATTCCTTAATTGGCAAAGCGCATCGCCAATTAGGCGGTTTCGATGCAAACAAAGCCATTGATGAATTTATAGAAGAAACGCTCAAAAACTATTCAAATATCAAATCGACAGAAGAAAAAATGGACGAAGTGGAGCAAGCCCTGGAATGTCTGAACGAAGTGGAAGAATTGATATACGCCGTTCAAAAAGCACCGGAAAACAGCTTCACCATAAGGGATGCCTACACCAAGAAAGTATTTAACCCCTATACTTTCACAGAAATGGAAGAAAAGGCAAAACCATCTATCTACAAATCGTTCGAAACGGTTTTGATGCCGGCTGTTATGGGCAATCTTCAAAACCTGAAATGCAATAAGATATCGGCATACACCGAAAATTTCGACAACCTTTTTGAGGGAATGATCGAAATTTTAAAGCGCGGAGACACGAATAAGGAAGAACGGAAAGTAAAAAGAACCAAAGACGCTTCGAAAACTGCGGATATTTTAGGTCTCAAAATGAGCTTTTAAGTACTGAATTATGAAAACCTTTGTCTTAATTCTAGTATTTGGTGCTTCCGCATTGTATTGCACGTCACAGAACCTGGAGCCTTCTTTTGAAGATACCGAAACCAACTTCTGGTTGAGTTCTTACAATAAATTCAGACTCACCGACAAACTTTACTGGGCCGCAGAATTACACTACCGAAGGGTGAGCGAAGCAGACGAAAGCGTGCCTTTTGTGGCAAATATGGCTCAGATTTACAACCGCCACGGATTGAACTATGTATTTTCGCCAAACTTCAACGTCACCGTTGGTGGTGTTCTGCGGCTAAATTTTTCGCCAGACCCCGAAAGTGCCGAGTTCGAGCCCGTTACCGTAGAACCCAGAATATGGCATCAGTACATGTTTGTTTCGCCCTGGCCGAGGTTTATCCTGTACAACCGCATACGGATAGAGCACCGCTGGAATAGAAGCAACAGGCTGGATGCCGATTATACCTACCGTAACCGATGGAGGTACATGTTCTACATGAAAATTCCGCTGAATAAGAAGCAAATGGTGCCCGGCGCGCTTTATTTTTCACCTAGCGTAGAACTTATAATGCAAACCGGCAAAACGGTAGTAGGTAGCTTCGTAGAAGACCTTAGGCTATATGGCAACCTGGGTTATATCTTGAGTCCGCGGGCTACGTTTTCGCTGGGAATGATGTACACCACGGGGCAGAATATAAACGATCCGACCCTCTATGGTCAAAGATGGATTTTGCGCGCAAGTGCCTATATATCTCTGGACTTTAGGAAAGAAGCGAAAAAAGTACCGTCTATAAAACTACTGGACTGATGGGAAAGACTATTTTAATCCTTAAATGCATCTATCAATATGGCTGAATCTGCAAAAAAAGCACGGAAGGTTTTTACGGCTTTGCTCCTCGCCATTGTCATTGCACTTTTAATTGGGTGTGGAATTCTCTTCAACCAACAGCGCAAACTAAAAACAAAACTCTCGGAGCTAGAAAGCACTACCGAAAAAGTCGCCTTTAATTTGGATTCCATCACCCAAAAATCAAAGGCCGATGAACTTTTTATAAACGAAGAATTTAAGGAAGCCTGGGAAGCTTACGAAGCCATTCCAAACACCGACGGCCGGGAATTGATTGCAAGCCGGAAAGAGGAGCTGGCGAAAAGACGAGCCAGGCGCGCCTCGCTCGAGCAGAATGCCCAATACCTGGAAGCATCTGCCGAAGAACGGGAAAAACTCATGGACATTCGGCTCTCCACAGCCGAAATCAATTTTCAGAATAAACTCGATTCGACACAGAATCAACTCAATACTCAAATTGGCGAATTGCAAAGCCAGCTGGCTCAAAAAGAAGCCGAATTGGCGCAAGTTCCCGAGCTGAGCCGACTGGAATTTTACAATTCCCGAGGCACCAAAATCAATTACTTTGGTGAGGTAAAAAGCGGAAAAGCCAATGGCGAAGGGATTGGGGTTTACGCCACGGGAAGTGTATACGACGGCGACTGGAAGGACAATCAAAAACACGGAAAAGGAACCTACACCTGGGATGAAGGAGAAGTATACGAAGGGCAGTTTGTAGAAGACAGTCGCGAAGGAAAAGGCACCTATTACTGGACAAACGGCGATCGGTACACAGGTTCCTGGAAGGGCGATCGGAGAAATGGAATCGGAACCCTTTACAACAAGGACAACGAAGTGGTGCTGGAAGGAAACTGGAAGAACGACGAGTTCGTGACCTCGTTGAATTAGACGATGGGGATATGATATCCCTTTTTTGAATCTCGCTAATATTAGTTTGATGGATTGTTAGGGATGAGACCTTACAAGAGAAATTCTGAGCTTTGCTCTTAGTAATTGATTGCGATCTTCAATTTTTCTATTTTTTTCTTCACTTAAAGATTCAGTGTTAATATCCAAGATGATTTCAGACACACTCAGCGCATTCATCTCTTCTCTTGCCTGCCCGGCCGGCGAGGCAGGCTCTAAACTCTTGTTGTCATCATCATTAAGCCCGTAGCGCGGAGTGGGTTTTCGGAAGTACATTAACAGGCTGCTTCCCGAATCTCCCCCATAATAAGTGGCTGTCAATACTTTCAAGTGGCTGAACTAGAGAGTTCATTAGCAAGCCGGCCGAGGCGGGTTTACAAAAGAAGAGCAAAGGCTGGAATTTCTGTTTAAGGGACTATTCCAAAGATCCCTCGCTCCGCTCGGGATGACAGTTTAAGTTAGGAGGGTAGGTGGTGGCTGGGGGGAAATGCGACGCAGTCGCATTTCCCCCCAGCCACCACACGTTAAAATGGATGCTTGTCATCCCGAGTGGAGCGAGGGATCTCAAACTTTTTTACGATCCCTTAACAATTAAACTCCTACCGCATTATTCTTCTCATTCTGAATGCAGCGATGATCTTGGGTAACGGTAGCTGAACCTTTGACACAGCCACATCAACAATAGAATTACCCTTGTCCCCTAAAGTTTATTTAGAATCTGTCCTTAGAGTCAAGTGGCTGAACTAAAGAGTTCATTAACAAGGCTGCCTGACCGGTTTACCTACCTTCGGCAGGTTAACCTGCCGAAGGCATGTTAGGCAGGGCTTGCGAAGCCCCAAAAAGCGCAGTCTACTTATGTAAATGAGCATTTTTGGGGCGAGCCTACCAACGGTAGGCAGGCGTAATGCAGCTAACGGACTTTATAGCCAGACACTATTCAAGCCGCATCCCCAAATAAAACTCCAAAGCCATATTTTTAAGCAATTGCCCGTTTTCCGTTAAATCGCCCTGATAATTTTGCAGTGGTACAAAGCCGTAGTTAAACCGGGCACCCACCAGATACTTATCATCGAGCTCATACTCCGCACCAAAAAGGGTAGAAAAATCAAATCGCGCTATATCGCTTCCAATTGGTTTGGTATCGGTATCCCCGCCATTTTCGGCAGAACGCAAGCTCCCGCCGAGTAGCACCGATGTTTGAATTCCGATATTTAACGAAAGATTGTCAACGACTTCTATTCCGTACATCAGCGGAAGCTCAGCATAGTAAAGGCTGAAATTTTTAGGGTTGTTCATATTCCAGTTCCAGGCCCCCTTTTGGGTAACCAAAAATTCGGCTTTAAAGAAAAATGCAAACTGCCCACCGAGTTTGGTGTAAACCCCAACCTGGAGTCCGGGCTTTATGTTCTCCATACTGCCGTCGGTAAGGGTAGTGAGCGCCAAGCCGCCTTTTAAGCCGTAGGCTTGGGCGTTTTGGGCAAATGTACGGGTGTTGAAAAAGAGTGAGCTTGCCAGGATACATATCCAAACTGCCACCTTTCCATTAAAATGTATATCCAATTTTTCGCTTGCCATTCGATACGCTGCCAGTTTGCGGACACCTTAAAATCGATGGAAATGGAAAAGGAATCCAGTACCATTGATCCCATCGCCTGCCGCAGCAATAACCTGCAAAAATAAGATTCGCAGAGAGAAAGGCGCTATTCCCTAACCAAAATTAACGTTCGCGAAAAGATGCCGGCTAGGGAAAGTAAAAACGCAAACCGAGAAAAGCCTTCCGCTACTTCGATACCACTATTGCGGTATTTTCCATTTAATCTGATCCGGGCGCTTTGCCAGTAAAAAAGTTCACCCTTAATTTGCACTATCTATAATCAGTCTAAATAAATATAAGCAATGATAAAAATACCTACCACCTTAATCTTCTGCGTTTTAATGCAGATGGGATTCACCCAACTTGTTTCCGATGAAGTGGAAACAGGTGAACAATACCAAAACCAAATTTGGTACAATATAGAGAACGGAATCGCGGGGTCGGCACCCCTAAACAACTGGGATCTGGCATTTGAAATTTCCGGTTTTACCGCATCCATAAGAGCAAATACTCAAAAAGGCCTTACCGTTTATCAGGCGCCATTCGCTGCCGCGGAATGGAACGATGTAGACACCGCCGGCATGGGCGCCAACTGGGAAAAGCTCTACAACAACATTTCCGCCTGGGAAGAAGGAGCGCTGAACCGATTCAGCACATCTGATTTTGACCTCGGCTGGGGAATGTACAATGTGGTAACCCACGTAATTACAGGTGACAGTATTCAGGTTATTCAACTGGCCAACGGCGATTTCAAAAAATTTAAAATGGAGAGCCTGGCCTCGGGAGTTTACACCTTCACTTACGCCGATCTCAACGGATCGAACGAAACGACAGGTGCCGTAGACAAAGCCAATTTCGAAGGGAAAAACTTCGGATACTTCAACATGGAAACCGGTGAAGTAATAGACCGCGAGCCGCTTTCGGCCGATTGGGACATCACCTTTACCAAATACACCGCGAGCATTAACGGTATCGCCTACCCCGTTGCGGGAATCATGCACAATTACGATGTACGCACTGCCGAAGTAGCCGACACCCCCATCGATGAAGCCGACCCCTGGGCGGTAGGATTCTCAGATGCCATCAATACCATCGGCTACGACTGGAAGAGTTTTGATTTTTCAACGGGCTGGCAGCTCGCCGAAGACCTTTCCTTCTTTGTAGAAGCTCTAAATGGGAATGTGTATCAGTTGGTCTTTACCGATTTCAGCGGAAGCGGAACGGGAATCTACACCTTTGGTACGGAGATGTACAGTGCGTTGAGCGCTGCGCAGGAAGAGAAAACTCCATTTACACTCTACCCCAATCCCATTCAATGGGGCAACCTGAACATCGACGGGGATTTTTCACCCAATTCGCGTCTCGAGATTTTCGATTTGTCGGGAAGACTTGTAAAAGCTTCTACCATTAACGCAGGAACCACAGCACGTGTAAGCACAGACGCTTTTCCCGCGGGAACCTACGTCGTTCGCATTTTTTCGAACAACGCCATTACCAGCCAAAAAATCACCATTACAAAATAAATTGAAATGAAAAATATCATCACCGCCTTCATTCTTTTGATCGCTTTCGGCCTGCAAGCCCAGGAAGAGAAAAAAGCGCAGGACATTGCCGCCATCAAAGCCATGGAAGGTTGCTACAAGGTGGAGTTTAACTTTGCGGAAACCTTCTCTCCCGACACGGCTTACGAATACCACGACCGCTACTACAGTTGGGGAATCGAGTATGTTTTTGTGATCGAAGATTCGGAAGACCTGATCTCGCTTCAGCACCTGCTTATTATCAACGACTCTACCATCATTAAGCACTGGCGACAGGACTGGGTGTACGAAGAGAACGAACTCCTGGCCTACGACCGCGACAAAACCTGGAAAAAAACCGAGTACGCCCCCGAACAAGTAGAGGGAACATGGACTCAAAAAGTTTTTCAGGTAGACGACTCGCCGCGGTACGAAGCCATGGGCACCTGGGTGCACGTAGACGGAAAGCACTACTGGGAAGGTACGGGCGACGCACCCCTGCCCCGCCGAGAATTTAGCAAGCGTAGCGATTACAATGTAATGCGCCGTCACAGCAGAATGCAACTCAGCGAAGACGGATGGTTTTTGGAGCAGGACAACGAAAAAATTTTGAGAACCGACGATGACGACAAACTCATTTGCCACGAAAAAGGAATGGAAACCTTTACCACTGGCGACTACAATTGCGCACCAGCCGTGAAGTGGTGGGAAGAAAACCACGCTTACTGGAGCGATGTTCGATTGGCCTGGAACGAAGTATTCAGCGAAAATCCGCAATTGAAACTGGCCAAGAAAGTAGACGACAAAATGCTTTGGCAGCGCCTGTTTGAGCTTGGCGATGAAGCGGTTCAAAACACATCAAAATCCGACCTAAAAAGCAAGGTGAAGGGAATTATCGAACAATACATTGCCGCATGAAAAAATACGTCACAAAAGAAAATGGACTGCGACTGGTAGCGGTTCTGCTCGGCTTGTTTTTCATCTATGCGGGGGCGAAAAAACTCTTTGTTCCCCCCGAACCGCGCACGGATGGCCACAGCACAGTGCCTGCTGAATTCATCGATTTGATTCGGGCGTTTAAGGGATCGGGCTACTTTATGATTATGGTGGCGTGGTTTCAGCTCACCGCGGGAGCCCTGCTCTTGTGGAAGCGCACCATGCTCATTGGCGCACTGCTTTTGCTGCCCGTTACCTTTAATATTTTCGCCATCCACGTAGCGCTAGACAACCGCATGGGCGAGTACATCTTTACGGGAATCCTACTCGCCGCAAACTCGGCCATCGTGCTGACCTACCTGCGGCAATTGATTCTACCGGCCCGACTTAAAACTGCTGCATAAGATGGTGAGGGCTGCATTCGTTTTCCTTTTTGCAGTAGCATTCGCTTTCGCGGAAGCGCAGGAAGTAAAAATTGTAGACGAAACGGGGAATACCCTCGCCGATGTTCAGGCGATTTACACGGAGCAAGGCAGACAGAAACTCCTGCTTTCAAACGCAGATGGACGTTTGCACTTCGATGGAATTGAGAAGGGCACCCCGGTGGTTTTGCGCGCCCTGGGTTACAAAACCGATACCGTTTACTATTCGCCCGAAATATCAACCCTTTCGCTAAAAACCAACACCTACGGTTTGAGCGAATTTGTAATTACCGCCCAGTACCGCCCCACCCTGCTCTCCGAGTCGGTGCACAATACGCGCACCATCGGCGCCGAAGAAATACGCGAAAGGGCAGCGGTAACGCTCGAAGACCTTCTGCAAAACGAGCTGAATTTCCGCGTAAGTCAGGACAATATTCTGGGGGCGGGATTGGAAATGCAGGGAATCAGTGGCGAAAACGTCAAAATCATGATCGACGGTGTGCCCGTAGTTGGAAGGCTAAACGGAAACATCGATCTATCGCAGATCAACCTGAGCCAGATTGAGCGGGTAGAAATTGTGGAAGGTCCGCTGGCGGTAAACTACGGATCAAACGCCCTGGCGGGAACCATTAACCTGATCTCAAAATCGCCGAAATCGGAGGAGACGGCCATCACCGCATCGGGCTTTACCGAAAGCTCTGGACACTACAACACCAATGGCAGCATCTCTCACGGATGGGGCAAAAATACCGTTCGGGTTTCGGGCGGGCGCAACTTCTTTGACGGGTGGTCGCCCGATCACGGTGCGTTTTACCACCGCCGATCGCAGGTGGCAGACCACAGCAGGGTGCAGCAGTGGAATCCGCGCGAGCAGCTATTTGCCGATGCCAAATTTCGCCGGGCTCTGACAAAGGGGTATTTCGAAGTGGCGGGCTCGGCCTTTGATGAAGAGATAACCAACCTGGGAGCTCCGCGCGGCGCTTACCGCGAAAGGGCGCTCGACGATGTTTATGCCACCCAACGCTACGGCGCCAATGCAAAGTTTCAGTTGGCACTCATCGAAAAGTGGAATACCCATCACGTGGTGGGCTACAACTATTTTAAGCGAACCAAGTCTACTTACGCCACCAATCTCACCGGAGTTGAGCGCCAATTGAGCGACAACCCTTCCCTGCGCGATACGTCGGTATTTGCCAATTTTCTGGCCAGGGGCTCTTTTACGGGAGATGTGGGTGGAAATCTGGAACTTCAAGTGGGCTATGAAGCCGAGGCCGAAAAAGCCGTTGGAAAACGCATAAACGACGAGACGGGTATTATTGAAAATTACTCCCTTTTCGCTACAGCGGAATGGAAGCCCGCCGAAAGATTTACCGTAAAACCAGGACTGCGCGCCGCTTACAACAGCCGCTACACAGCGCCCGTATCGCCTTCGCTAAACCTGCTTTACCAAACCCCCGAAAAGGCCGAAGTAAGGCTGAGTTATGCGCAGGGTTTCAGGGCGCCGGGCTTAAAAGAACTCTCCTTTTACTTTGTGGATATCAACCACAACATCGTGGGTAATCCCGACCTGAAAGCGGAAGAATCGCACAATCTTTCGGCGTCGGTGAAGCGGAGAGCACGAGATGAACGGGGAGTTTCCTGGGAGGTTTCGGGTTTTTACAACCACATCGACAACCTGATTACCCTGGCTCAAACCACGGGAAACGAATTCTCTTACGTGAATGTTGGCACGCGCCGCACCACGGGAATCCGCACCGAAGCGGGGCTAAATGTATACGACATCAGACTGGATGCGGGCGTTTCGTACACGGGACTCTCCAACCGAATTTTGGCTAATGACGCGGGCGAATTTACCTTTTACCCCGAAGCAACCTTTAGGATGCGGTACACCTGGGAAGCGCCCGAAATTGGGTTTAACCTGTTTTACAAATACAACGGCCGCCGCAGTTTTTTGCAGCAAACCGAAGACGGCGAAGTGTTTGAAACTTTTATTGAATCCTACCAAAATTTGGACTTCACCCTTTCTAAACCATTCCTAAAAGGGCGGTTTACCTGGGATATAGGTGTGCGAAATCTCCTGGACGTCCAAAACATTCAAGCTACCGTGGCAGGCGGTGCGCACGGCGGTGGCGGCAGCAGAGCCATTGGCACGGGCCGCACCTTTTTTACCCGACTGAGCATGAACTTAAACCTATCGAAATGAAACGAGTAATGCTATTTTCTATCATCGCTGTTTTCGCCGCCGCCTGCGCCAAAGATGAAATCCCCATCGACCCGATAGAAAGGGGACAAATTCAGGAATCGCAAGTGAATATGGGGCAAGGCTACATTCAGCAAGTTTATTTCAGTCTGGAAAACAACGAGATTGCGGGAACCGCACTTTACCCCGATTGGGACATCGCCTTTGAAAATGGCGATGCGGGCTGGCGAATTGTACTCAACGACGCCAAATTGATGAGCGCGTGGAAAAGTCCTTTTGAAGAAATTGAAACCGCAACCGACAGCGCGGGATTTGGGCCAAACAAAACAGTGGAAGTGGCCGCGCAATTGATGGAAAACCCAGCCATGGGCGATTGGCGAAACTTTCATGGCGTTTATTTGCTCGATTTGGGATATAACGAACAGGGAGCGCTAATGGGCCACTATTGGCTTCAAATTGAAGCAGCCCAACCAAACGAGTACCGTTTTCGGTACAAAAAATACGGCGAAGACGACGTTTACAGCGGCGCAGTTTCCAAAACGGGCAGTTCGGCTTTTGCGCTTTACTCCTTTGCTGAACACCGCGAAATTCAAACCCCTTCGGCGGAAGCCTGGAACATTAAGTTTTCTAAGTTTACCCATCAGTTTCTCGACCCGCCCGTAGACTACCTGGTAACGGGGGTGCTTCTCAACCCATTAAACACCGTTGCAGCCGAATTAAACGACAGGCCCTTTCAGGAGATTTCTGCCACCGACACCGCCGATATTGCCTGGAGCAACCGCCCAGACATTATCGGTTACAACTGGAAGTTTTACAATTTTGACTCGGGCACCTACGAGGTAGACCAGAGCCGATCGTGGATTATCCGCACCGCCAGCGGGTTTTACTACAAATTTCGCTTTACCGATTTCTACGACGAAACGGGACAGGTAGGCGTTCCGAATTTTGAGTTTGCCTTGATTTAGGTATATGACACAGTCCGCCGAAGCAGATCGAACACCAATAGCCACCGGCGCTAGCTGGTGGGATAATAGTGCCGTAAGTCCCTGCAACTCTGAAGGAGTTGAATAAATTACTCATCTGCTTTGTGGTTATCCCTCTTGCTGCTCGCTCAGTCTCCCAGGATTTATGCTCCCGATGGCTATTTCGGTCGGACCGTGCCAGTGATTTCGGAGTAACAGTGCCACTTTAAAAGACGTGACAATAGTACTAATTTTTTCTACTTTTCATCTTTGAGTATTCCTTTTCTAAGTGACTCTCCCTTTAAATCTATTCGATGTGAAGAGTTCACCAGCCTGTCCAAAATGGCATCTGCGATAGTGTTTTCCCCAATAATTTCATACCACGTGGAGACCGGGAGCTGGGATGATATGATGGTAGAAGCCCTGCCAAAGCGATCGTCAATGATGTCCATAAGTGTTTCCCGTGCGAAGTTATCAAAGGCCTGTAAGCCAAAGTCGTCTAGGATCAACAGGTTCGTCTTATTGAGTTTTCGGATTTCTTTCATGTAAGTACCGTCGACTTTAGAGAGTTTTAATCGATTAAACAAGCGAGCTGTGGTGCTGTATAGCACTTTCTTTTCATGGAAGCAGCACTGGTATCCAAGCGCTTGGGCGAGGTAGCTTTTACCCACTCCTGAAGGTCCTGTAATGATGACATTCTCATTTTTTGCAATGAAGCTTAGGGTAGTGAGTCTTTGGAACATATTTTTATCCAGATTACGGGACGGATCATAGTTCATTTCTTCTACCGATGCCTTCTGGCGGAAGCCAGCCTGGTGAATGAGCCTTTGGATTTTTCGGTTGTTGCGATGCTCCCATTCATGATCTGTAAGCAGTGCCAGATACTCATCAGGTGTGCATTCGGCATAGGTGTTGCTCGCCATGTGCTGACTGTGTAGTTGAGCCATAGCTGCTAAGCGCATCTGTTTTAGCTTTTCAAGGGTTTCGTTGTTGTTCATGATATTGATTTTTAGGATTTAAGTGTAGTGTTTGGCCCCGCGTGTGTTGGCATGGCGGGGTATATGTGATTGGGTGCTTTGACACTCCGGTTCCGGCTCAATTTGATCAATGCCGTTTTTCAGGATATTCTTCAGGCGCTTGTAGCTGAAGATGTCTGCGTCTACTGCCCGCTTACAGGCTTTTTCCAAGCGTTCAGTACCGTATGATTTGTGGAGTTGGATGACGCCCATGGCCCTTTTGTAATTGATCTCCGGATAGTCGCCGTTGGTCAGGATATGCTTCACCAGAGTTTCTACATGAGGACCGTGTTTGCGGGCCAATTTTGCAAAGTACTCCGGGCTCCAGTCGGTGTAATTTCTATGGGTGCTGCTGAGATGATCCTTGATGGTGATGTAGATGCCCCGCCCGGCATTGCGTGGATGTATGGCTATGCGCTCACTGTTGTAATAGACTTCTACCATGCTCTGCGTGTAGTGGATTTTGGTTGATTTACCGATGTATCGGTGCGGTACACTGTAGTAGTTCTTATCGGGTGAGAAGTACACGTAGCCCATCTTTTGCACTTTTGCTCTTCGGTAGTCTTTCAACTCATAAGGACGGGAAGGCAATGGCTTGAGGTACGCACGCTCCACCGATTGAAACAACTCCCTGCGGCTGGCTTCTTTTCGCTTAAAGAGCAGATCGTTGTAACGCGTCAGGAGTTTTCTGATCTCCCCGTTAAGTTCTGCCAGAGAGAAGAACGTCATCTCGCGCAATGGGTAATAGATGCGCTGGTAAGCCAGGTGCACTGCATTTTCAACCAATGCTTTGTCTTGCGGGGCATAGCTGCGCGTGGGGTTGACCACACAGTTGTAATGACTCGCAAAGTCTTTGAAAGATCGATTGATATCAGGCTCATACTTGCTCGCTCTGATCACTGCACTTTTCAGGTTGTCCGACACAATCGCTTTAGGAACCCCGCCAAAAAAAGTGAGGCTGTGCCCCATACACGTGATCAGATCTTCGCGCTTTTGGCTGGCACATGCTTCTACATAAGTGTATTGACTACAGGGCAACAGGGCAACAAAAACTTCCACCGCGATCTGTTCTCCTGTTTCCTTGTCAGTAATGTGGAGTTTTTTGCCTGCATAGTCAATAAAGACCTCTTTTCCCGCCTCATGCTCAAGCTTTACAGAACCCTTTTCTTTAGCAAACTTACGGTGATAATGCTCCATAAACTGCGTGTAGCTGTAGGCGTCCGGCTCTTGCTGTTGGTATTCAAGATAGTGATAATGAAAGGTAAAGCCGGGATGATCACGGGCATGATTTACTTTGTTAAAGTAGTTTATAAGCCGTTCGTAACGTGGGTTGTCTATGATGGTCCGCGCATACCTCAGTTTTTTGTCCTGCGATATAGCGGTTATATACTTGATCTTCTAAAGTGGCACTGTTTGAACCGAAAAAGGTGGCACAAATAGAACCGAAAGAATTGGCACTGTTTGAACCGAAAACACCGGCACTAACACTCCGAAATCGGTGGCACTATTTGAACCGTTTTATCCACCCGACAGTCATTAAACGTAAAGCCGCTCGTAATACTCTTCGAGCATCCGCTTTACAGCAAACTGATCTTTGCAGTCTAAAATGCTTTGCTTCATCATTTCCACCCACTTTTCGCGGTTGTCGTAATAGGTGGGAATTACTTCTTCCAAAAGCACTTTGTATAGGGCGTCGCCGTCGTGTTTGTCGTGCTCTGCTTCGGTTTCCCCCACAAAACCATCGCCAAATTGCCATCCGTTTACGGCGTGGTTGCAGGCTTCGGGCCACCAACCGTCAAGGGTGCTGCAGTTGAGCACGCCATTTATGGCCGCTTTCATTCCCGAAGTTCCACTCGCTTCTTTGGGGCGGCGAGGCATTTTCATAAAAGCTTGCTAGGGGGCGCTATCTGCCATGCCGGGCGCACCAAAAAAACCCTTTCAGAAATATCCTGAAAGGGTTTTACTATAATTTAAAATTAATTATTCCGAAAGAGCAGTTTCCAACTGAATTACCGCATTTTCGAGACTTTGAATGCTTTCTTCTTGCGTGTCAATAATAGCAGCTCTTTCTTTTAACCCGCCAAGTATTATTGCTAGAAATTGATTATAGTCAACAGACATCAACTCCGCTCCTTCATCTAATACAACTGGTTCTATGGATTCGCCTATTGAAATACCTCCACCGCTCTGAGTATTATCAGTTATCGGAGGAGTGGGGTCCGAAATTGTAGGGGCACATTTTAAACTGTGCACAACTTCAGGCAAAACATTCACCACATCTTGAGCAATTAAGCCATAATGTACACCTTCTGATAAATTAATGAAAGGATAATCTTCAGTAAGAAAAGTATAACTCTTGGGTTGCAAGCTGTTTAAGACAAGATTACAATTTTCTAATGCACTAATATCTGTTTTCAAATTCACATCACTAGGACCCCATGCTGCCGAGGCATAAGTGTTCCCTTCAAACTATCCGGCATAGTGGTTTGTACCACTCCCATATGCTCTTGCTACTACCGCAAATCCTTTCGATTCATAATTACAAACACTGGCATAGATGCCATAATTCCATTCCGTAGGGGCACTTAAATTCGCATCACCTTCTACGGCTCGATTAACTGTTAGTCCATTGGACCGCATCCTAAACGAACCTCCATATGAAAGACTCTGCTGTTGAGTAACTACAGTCTCAGCCCAGACACCTCGCATCGAATTGCTACCAGCTAATCCAACCGTTAACTTTGATACCGTATTAAATATACCACCGAATGCAGGAATCCCAATAGAACCATTATTCATTATTAAGAACCCATTATAATTACTGGCCTCTATCTCTAGATTTTCATTACCATAGTGACCAATGGATAGATCGGACTGTGTCTGGGCATTCCAGCCTAAAAAGTCTGATGGATTCATACTTGAATTGCCTAGTATTGTAGCTTGAGAGTATCCCGTTACCAGAGCATAACTCATTATTATTGTCAAAAGTAACTTTTTCATCTTATTATTAGTTTTCGTTGAAAAATTTCTTCACCTACTAAAACCTTGATCACATAAAGTCCAGGTTCAATATTATCCGTTCTCAAATCTTCTATGTACGTAACGCTTTTGTTCAACATCCTTTTTGGCAAAATTATTTCAGAAATTGTTGAGCTTTCTAAAGATATTTGAACTTTTTCGTCTAAAGCCAGTACAATTTCAATTTTCGCTTGATTAGTAGTTGGATTTGGATATACTTTCAGTGTTTCCAAGGAACTGCTCTCGGAAATCTTACTGTTTTGCAGATTTTCTGTTCTAGCAATTATTTCTTCTTGAAGATTAAAGAGGCGTTCTTTCAGATTATTGAGTTTTTCTTGGTTAGCTGAAATCTCGGTGTCTTGGATTTTATAAGCATCAATTAATAGCGGTATCAATAATTGATGATTTAGTGATTTAAAAGAGATTGATTCTTTTTCAATTTCTCCATCTTCATCATGCATAACCGGTGAATCGAAAGATTTTACAATATTGGGAAATACTTCATCAACTTCTTGGGCTATAAAACCGTATTGTTCCACTTCAGGTAGGTTTAATCCATTGTCTTCTTGACTAAAGAAATAATTGTGTACAGGAAGATTAATCAGACTTTCATAAGTCTGGCCGTTTAAAGACTCTATTGAAGTTTTAAGGTTTTCGTCGCTAGGCCCCAAAGCTGCACCTGTCACGACCACATCTCCAGCAAAATACCCAGCCAAATTACTATTTTCTGAACATGCCGTAGCAAATAATCCAAAATTTCTCTCTGCCCAATTTGCTATTGCGAAAGCACCTGTATTTGCTTGACCTAACTGCAAACTAAAAAAACTTTCAGCATTTAAGCCGTAGTCTGAATCAGAGTCACCCGGTCTAAACTGAGCCCCAATTGTTACTGGTAATTGGGTGTTCGATGAAGGAGGGGTAACCTGCAGGTTCTTGTTTGAAGTTGTCTGGTTTATCTTTAACTGTGCATTCGAGCTGTTTGGCGCTGAGATGGCGAGTCCCCAACCTGAATGAAGACTCATTCTCGTAATTGAATTCGTGATAAAGCGTATGTTTTGGTTTCCATCATGCCTCACTTGAAGTGGAAAATTAACACCTGAATCCCATCCAAGATATCCTGGGTTTCCCGTGTTATTATCGTTAAACGTAGCCTGTGCAGTAATTTCACTGAATAGTAAAACACAGGCAACTATGGTCAATGCTTTTGTTATATTATTCATTTTCACTTTCTTTTAGTTGGCTATATGTTTCGAGTAGACTGTTAACATTATCGGTTTCATCTTGTATGTTGATTATTTCGGCATTCGTTTCGTCTACAATCGAATTCAATTCTTTGGAGCCAGCGATCAGAAATGGAATAAGCTCTGTATAGTTGACAGAAAGGAATTCTATCTCATTTGCTTCCATCGGATCCTGATTTGTCAGTGGATCAAAATCAGAGACTGTCATTGTTTTTACTAACTCTGGAAGTACTGTTTGTAGCTATTGTGCTATAAGTCCATATTGCTCACCTTGCGGTAAATTTAAAAATGAGTGATTTATAAACTCATATTTCACTGGATTAAGTTGTAGTAGTAATTCTCTAGCATTTTCGATAGGCTGGACATTCGTTTTTAAGGATTGGTCACTTAATGGTGGAAATGTACCTGTAATAACTACGTCGCCATTAAACCAGCCAGCAGTACCATTGTTATTCGGAGAAGATACAGCGCGGACCCCATAATTATCTGTGGCTCCAGCGGCTTCAGCATTTAAACCCACCTTTTGTGCTGACGCATTCCCTAAAGCTTCTGCGATTATAGCATAATTATATACGTTTCCTACATTGTTATTCATCCTTACATCCAGAGCTGTATAGAAAGCGGATGAACCTGTGAGGTTACTATGATTTGCTTCAATCCCATATTCTCCATTCATTTGCCTTACCGTAAGTGCGGCATTTTGAGTGGTTGTGCCAATACATACGTTTCCTGAAGCGTTTACACGCATTCGTTCTTGCCCATTCGTGTGAAATTCGATATGCTGATCTGGATGGAAATGCCTTAACATAATTGGATCTGTGACCGTTGCGTCCCAGCCGAGGAAGTCATTGGGTGAAGAAGATGAATTGATTAAATTGACTTCAGTTGCTTGTCCGACTATATGATTGGAAAAAGCACAAAAACAGTATAAAAGCAGCAAGTAAATTTTCAACTGCTGAAAGCTAAATTTTGACAATTGTTTCATGGTAAGTGTTTTTAATTGTTTCTACTTTAACTATGTAAATTCCTTTTGCACAATCCGATAAATCAAGGCTTATGCTTTCGTTTTGATTTCCAACTTTATTATGCTGAATTATCCGACCATCCATGCCGCACAGAAATACGCTCTCAATAAGAAATACAGGATTTATCGAAATGGTTACTAGGTCAAACGTTGGATTAGGGTAAATGGAAATAGTGCTCTTTCTTTCGCCTACTTCAGTGGAACTTGATAATATTTGCTCAATTGAGACATTGTCAATAGCGTAATAACTTCTTGTGTTATCTGCTGTATTTGGATCCAACTGGGTGTTTTCATCATCAAAGAAATTACCAAGATGCAGATAGCTGTAAGTTGAATCTGCTATGAAAGTTTGCGCAACCTGAACCCATTCATTGCCAATGATTTCTTCCAAATAATAGTGACTTGTGTTAATGGGGAAATTCTCTAATTCATAAAATGGATGCGTTGCAAAGTTAAAACCAAACTTATTTGAAAAAATTGATGTTCCAACAGGTGCGATGCTCGAAACATCAAAGGTTATCAGATATTCATTATTAATTACCATGGGTTCAGTAAGCTCCACAGCGACAATTTCACGATAATTTGAATTGGAAATTCCCGAAGCGTAACCAATTAAGCCGATATACCCCTGACCATCTGAAGGTTCCTGAAAACCAAAAACAACTTCAGGTGGTGATAGAAGGTCCACATCAGAACAAGTATGAAACCAATCGGGCGTTGGTTCAGAGCTTGGATCTGAAAGCAAACTCGCATACCAATCGGCGCATTCTAATGTGACATTACCAACTTGAGTCGGACAATTGATCCCTTCTTCAAAACTCCCGTTGGGGACCAGGTTTTGGCCACTGGCAATGACTGAAAATCCGGCCATACCAAGAACGAAAAACCAAAGCTTAAAGCTTGATGAATGTTTCATTGAATGAAGTTTTAGGAGTTACAATTTGAAGAATATACACACCGGCGGTTAAATAAGCCGTGTTCATTTTAATTTTAGATTCAAAATCATTGAAGTACGCAACTTTAACCACCTTTCCTGTTGCACTGATTAATCGTATAATCTGAATCGGTGTATCATCAGGCACCCACACCGTAATATCCTGATCCACGGGGTTGGGATAAATTCGGCATTCCTTTCGTTCAGATAGAACATCATTGCTGGAAAGTAGGCTGCTCACCGAAACATTGTCGATTACGTAATATGATTTTCCTGAGTTGTTAATCGATGTATCTATAGCCGTGTTTTCATCACTGTAGAAATTACCAATGTGCAGGTAATTGTATGCTGAATCAGCAGTGAATACATGGGAGATTAAATACCATTCATCCGATAATGGTATTATTTCCTCTACCGAATAGTGGCTCGTATTCAAAGGAAATATTTCTAAGTTATAGAATTGATGAGTAGAAAAATTAAATCCCATTTTGTTTGATGCGATAGCGAACTCTGGGAAAGTAATATTTGACACATAGAATTCCACTAAATAAGAAGTGTTGACCATTAAAGGTTCAGTTAGTTCAACACCAACGACTTCGCGATAATTTGGATTATTTGTAGTATAAGCACCTATTCCAACTTAGCCTCCGCCGTCCTGTGGTTCTTGAGTTCCGAATGCGACTTGAGGTGGCGAATAACCTTCTATTTCAGAACAAGAATGAAACCAATCGGGCGTTGGTTCAGAGCTTGGATCTGAAACCAAACTTGCATACCAATCGGCGCATTCTAACGTGACATTACCAACTTGGGTCGGACAATTGATCCCTTCTTCAAAACTCCCGTTGGGAACCAGGTTTTGGGAATACAGCTGAGAACCAAAAAAACAAAAGGCCAAAATGCCTAAAACACGTCTTAAGATGGGGCTGGAATGCTGCATTCGTTTTTCTGATTCTTTTACAACAACACTAATTAATGTTAAACTTAGTAAAAAAATCCAAAAAAGAGAAAATTAGACTCACATCTATCAAAAATAAACGATAATAGTCTGGGAAAGTGGGAGTTTCACAATACGTACGTCAAACAACTCCGAAGACAAGCTAGCGGCTTAGGATGTAACCATTAGTGAAAAACACAGTTCAATCAGAGCCACCTGAATAGATGGGCAGCACTACATAGTTCAGCTCAAACCATTCTATTCTGCAAGAAATTCGAACGCGATAGGTATATTAAACCCGCGTGATAGGTTACCCCATCCTATACGTAAAGCAGCTCGTAATACTCTTCGAGCATCCGCTTTACGGCAAACTGATCTTTGCAGTCTAAGATACTCTGCTTCATCATTTCCACCCACTTTTCGCGGTTGTCGTAATACGTGGGAATTACTTCATCTAAAAGTACTTTGTAAAGGGCGTCGCCATCGTGCTTGTCGTGCTCTGCTTCTGTTTTACCCACAAAACCATCGCCAAATTGCCATCCATTTACGCCGTGGTTGCAGGCTTCGGGCCACCAACCGTCAAGGGTGCTGCAGTTGAGCACGCCATTTATGGCCGCTTTCATTCCCGATGTTCCGCTCGCTTCTTTGGGGCGTCGCGGATTGTTGAGCCATACGTCAGAGCCGCGGGTAAGCGCCGAACCCGTTGCCATATCGTAATTGGGAACGTACACCACCGCGTTGGGGTATTTTTTGCTAAACCCTACGATCTCGGCAATCAGTTGCTTGCCGCCGTCGTCGAGCGGATGCGCCTTCCCGGAATACACGATTTGTAGCTTCCCGTCTCGCAGCAGCGGGTCGATAACTTCGGGGTCGCGAAAAAGCAGGTTGGCCCGTTTGTAAGCCACCGCCCTTCTGGAAAAACCCAGTGTCAATACGTTTTCATTCAACTCAGCTCCTGTTCGTTCCTTGACGAATTCTACCAGGGCGCGCTTGTTTTTGATGTGGCTTTCCCAGATATCGCCTTTGCCTTCTGCTGCGTCGGTCATGGCCGAGTCTACCCAGGTGGGTTTGTGAATGGCGTTGGTAATGGGCACAATTTCCGAGCGGCCTTCCACGTGGTTCCACATTTCCTGAGCCGTTTCGCCGTGCAACTGCGCCACTGCATTCGATTTTTTAGACAATCGCAAAGCGCCAACCGTCATATTGAAAGGCGCGCCACCCATGTCAACCAATTGCTCAACCGTTTGGCCGAGATTCGCTCCCATATACATCAATCGATCGATGGGGTGCGACTCATTCCCCTGAATGACGGGGGTATGTGTGGTAAATACAATTTCTTCGCGGCTTTCGGCGAAAGCTTTTCCGTAATCGTGTCCGTTATCCCGCTTTTCGCGGATCAGTTCAAACCCTGCAAAAAGCGCGTGGCCTTCGTTGAAGTGGTAAAGATCAACATCGATATTCAGGGCACGCAAAGCACGAACACCGCCGATGCCGAGCACCATTTCCTGCGCGATGCGCTCTTCGCCAAACCAACCGTAAAGCTGGCCCGTAATCCAGGCGTCTTCGTTTTCGGGAAGGTCTGTATCGAGCAAATAAAGCGGTGCGTTCCCGAAAGCTTCGCACTTCCACACCTTAATTTTTACATCGCGCTGGCGGATTTTTACCGAAACCGTAACGCCCGTATCTTCGAGAAAATCGTAGTTCTGATTTTTATAACTGTCGTAGGGCTTTCCTTCGCTGTCAATATACTGATCGGTATAGCCCTGCTTCCATTTCAGGCCGATTCCCACGATGGGAAAATTGTGGTCTTTGGCTCCTTTCATATAATCTCCTGCGAGAATTCCGAGTCCGCCTGCGTAGGTTTTCAATTTATCGTCGAGGCCGTATTCCATGCAGAAGTAGGCTACTTTGGTCGTTGGGGTTGACATGGTTTTGTCTTTAAAATGAACGGCGGCAAAGATAAGTGTTAAACCGACAATGAGAGAAGAAATTCAATGGGAAAAGCTTACTTAGCACATTTTAATAAACCGGAAAAAATGCTTTTAAATTCGCACTTACGATACCAGGACACTTTTATTGTCCCCTTTAATACCTGGTACCTGAAGTATTCTATCAGGCTATAGCGTTTTGCTTGACGGAGATCATTCATTCCTGAGAAAAAGATACTTGCAGGAGTCTTAATTTGAAATTAAGCGGCTTTTGGAATTTTGAATCCTAAAACAAGTACGTCATCTATTTGATCTTCGTCTTCTTTCCAATGGTGAAATTCATATTGGAGCAAATATTGCTGATCTTCCATAACGTGTTCTTTACCTGCAAAAGCCAGAAAATCTGCAAATCGATTACTCATATACTTTTTGTTCTTCTCACCACCAAATTGATCAGAAAAACCATCGGAATACATGTAAAAAGTGTCGTTTTCTGCTACATGAATACGGTGATTTGTAAATTGTTTTTCGCCTGAATGGTGACCGCCAATCGCGAATTTATCTCCTCGTATTTTGGTCATTTTTCCTTTTCTGAAATGGTGAATCGGTCTAAGTGCTCCTGCAAATTCTATATACTTTTTGGCCTTGTTGTAGCTTATTAGAGCAATATCCATCCCATCAGTGCTTCTATTTCCATTGCTGTACAACATCTGTTTTAAATCGAAATCGAGTTTATTCAAAATTTCTGCAGGTGTATGTGCTCCGGTACGCTGAAGTACATCATTGAGCAGCGTATGTCCCATCACCGACATAAATGCCCCGGGCACTCCATGCCCTGTGCAATCTGCTACCGCGAGATAAGTGCTACCATTCTTCTCTCCTATCCAGAAAAAATCACCGCTTACAATATCGCGTGGTTGAAACATGATGAACATTTCGGGGAAAGCCTTCCGCATTTTAGCCATTTCCGGTAAAATGGCATCCTGAATGGTTTTTGCTCTATTGATGCTATTTACGATTTCCTTGTTTTTGTTCTCAATTACGTTGCTTTGTTCGCGAAGCAACTTTTTGAGTTTGTCTTCTTTTAAAAGTATCCGTTGAATGAAATGTAAAAGGAAAAAAACGAAAATTCCTAAGCCAAGCAAAACAATTACGAGTTTATCAAGGACGGCCGTGCGGGCTTTTGCAATAAATGAATCAAAGGGCTCATCGGCTTGTACCAAGCCTACAGTTTTTCCTTCACCATCTAAAATGGGGCTGAAAGCCGAAAGCCATACTCCATTTTCGTCTTCATAGGGCCCAACTGCCGCTCCATGGCGGTAGTAAAGGATATGACTCTCACTAAACTCCATCCATTTATGCCTATAATAAGGCCGCTCAGAAGATGTTACTGCAAAGTAAAAAACCGAATCTGTATCTGAATAAACCAGGGTGTAAATAGAACTCGGCAAATTATTGGCTTCTTTTACACTTTTGAGAAGCTTATGTGTTTGTGCATAAAAAACATCCTGATTATTGTTTTTGATCACGTCTTTTTCTGCGTGGGATTCGAAAAAATGGCCATGTGCATCTCCATCTATTAGAGATGCAGTAGAGTAAGATATCGCTTTTAACTTTTTAATCTCAGCCTGCCTATATGATTCAATTTGAGTGATGTAAGTATAAATGAGAAAGGTACTGCAAAGCAAAGCTGTAAAAAGAAATAAACTCAGCATAATTCTACCAACACTGCTACCGGTAATATCTTTCCATTTGAGCTTAAGGGTCTCCATGATGTCGATTTTGGTTTGGTATTGTGCGCTTACGAAGTAAATTGGATTTCGTTCTGCTATTGAGCTCTGCTTTAATCGCTAAATTGGAAAGCTACTCATCAGGTAAAATGATAAGCAAAATAGTGACAAACATAGAAGAAGATATAAACGAGCGGGATGAACTCAAAGTCTGCCATACGACTCACCAAAATCAACTTGCGATATTAAGTCCAGAATCCTTTTTATAAACAAACATAAGTTTTAATGGAGTAGAAAATCATAATTTCACGCCATGCAAATCACAAAAGGAGCAGCACATTTGACAAATGCCGATTCCCAACTGGCGCGAATCATAGAAGATATTGGAACCATTGAAATGCCGCCACCCGCGGGAAATTTTGAATCGCTGGTAGACAGCATTGTTTCCCAGCAATTGTCTACGAAGGCGGCAGCTACTATTTTTAAGCGAGTCACCCTTGCGCTGGAGAACGAAATCACGCCGCGTCGCGTGCTCCAAACCGATGCACAAACTCTTCGAAATGCGGGTCTGTCCGGACAAAAAACAAAATACCTGGGGGCACTTAGCGAAGCATTTCTGGAAAATCCAAAAGATTACGAGAACCTGCATCTCCAAACCGACTCCGAAGTGATTGAATTGCTCACAGCGATAAAAGGCATCGGGGTGTGGACAGCGCAGATGTTTTTAATTTTCACCCTACTCCGCGAAGACGTTTTTCCCGTAGGCGATTTGGGCGTAAGGCGCGGCATGGAGCGCCTGCTTTTCAGCGGCGAAAAGCAGCCCCACGATGTGCTGACCCAACGCGCCGAAATTTGGGCGCCGTATCGAAGTGTTGCCAGTCTTTATTTGTGGCGAAGCCTGGCTAAATAAGGAGCTAGCTGCTGCGCGCGGGAATTGTAAGGCATTGAACGTTCGACAGATTGGAAATCCTACGGCGGGGGCGACTGTAAGTACGATGGCGATGAAAACGAAAAAAGAGATAAAGCAAGGACCGCAGCAGCGCAGCTACTGCGGAGCATGTGAAAAAGTTAGAGTGGGTGTAAAGAGAACCGCAGCATTACTCCATTCGCGCAAACCGATGAAAACGATTGGTGAAGGTTTATAGACGGATTGAAAATCCTAAAGTTTGGTGTCGCAGGATTACAAATCCTGCGAAGCGTCAGTAAACTAAGTAAATGGCTGGACTGTGCAAAAGCCTGAGCGAATGGAGTAATCCGACGCTGCGCAGGATTTGCAACTAAGTGAACAAAGTGAATGGTCTCACGACTAGCCAGTGCACAAGCCTGCGCGAATGGAGTAATCCTGCGCTCACAGTCTCGAGGGATTTATAATCCCGCTTACATATTCCGCCTATACTGCCCCCCAACTTCAAACAAGGCATTGGTAATTTGCCCGAGGGAACACAATTTCGTGGCTTCCATCAGCGCGGCAAACAAGTTTTCGTTTCGCAAGGCGGCTTCCTGCACGACTTTGAGCGCCGCCGGGCCGTCTTTTTCGTTTCGCTTTTGCAGTAAGTCGCGAGTGGTTATTTGGTCTTCCTTTTCGGCTTCGGTAGCGCGAATAACTTCTCCGGGGGTTAGCGTCGGTGAGCCTTCTTTGTTCAGGTAGGTGTTTACCCCAATCAGCGGAAGCTCTCCCGTGTGTTTCAGGGTTTCGTAGTACATGCTCTCTTCTTGAATTTGGCTGCGCTGATACATGGTTTCCATGGCGCCCAGTACCCCGCCCCTTTCGGTGATGCGGTCGAATTCGGTGAGCACGGCTTCTTCTACCAACTCGGTGAGCTCTTCAATGATAAAAGATCCCTGAATCGGGTTCTCGTTTTTGGTGAGCCCCAGCTCCTTGTTGATGATAAGCTGAATGGCAATGGCGCGCCTTACCGAAGATTCGGTTGGTGTGGTGATGGCCTCATCAAAGGCGTTGGTGTGTAGCGAGTTGCAATTGTCGTAGATCGCGTAAAGCGCCTGCAAAGTGGTGCGGATATCGTTGAAATCGATTTCCTGTGCGTGTAGCGACCTTCCCGAAGTTTGGATGTGGTATTTCAGCATTTGAGCGCGGGCGTTGGCACCGTACTTCTGCTTCATGGCCTTCGACCATATTCTTCGCGCCACCCGACCGATAACAGCATACTCGGGATCGATACCATTCGAGAAAAAGAACGAGAGGTTGGGCCCGAATTTATCGATGTCCATTCCCCTGCTCAGGTAGTATTCCACGTAAGTAAATCCATTGGCCAGCGTAAAGGCGAGCTGGGTAATGGGATTGGCACCCGCTTCGGCGATGTGGTATCCCGAAATGGAGACGCTGTAAAAGTTGCGCACTTTCTGATCGATGAAATACTGCTGCACATCGCCCATCAGCCGAAGCGCGAACTCCGTAGAGAAAATGCAGGTATTCTGCGCCTGGTCTTCTTTGAGGATATCGGCTTGCACCGTACCGCGAACGACGTTTAGGGTTTTGGCTTTAATTTCTTCATATAACTCAGCGGGAAGCACTTCATCGCCCGTAATACCGAGCAGCATCAAACCCAGACCGTCGTTTGTTTCGGGCATTTCGCCGCGGTATTCGGGGCGGGGAGTGCCGAGTTTTTCGTACTTGGCATTTATCTTCTTCTCCACTTCTTTCTCCAGGCCGTTTTCGCGGATGTAAATCTCGCATTGCTGGTCTATGGCCGCATTCATAAAAAAACCGAGCAACATCGGAGCCGGCCCGTTGATGGTCATGCTTACGGATGTAGTTGGATCGCAAAGGTTAAATCCCGAATAGAGTTTTTTCGCGTCGTCGAGGCAGCAGATGGAAACTCCCGAATTACCAATTTTCCCGTAAATGTCGGGGCGGTGGTCGGGGTCGTTTCCGTAAAGGGTTACCGAGTCAAAAGCCGTGCTCAGCCGCGCGGCGGGCATCCCCACGCTCACGTAGTGAAAACGTCGATTCGTTCGCTCGGGGCCACCTTCGCCCGCAAACATGCGGGTAGGATCTTCGCCTTCGCGCTTAAAGGGATAAATTCCGGCGGTGTAAGGATATGACCCCGGTACATTTTCCTGTAAAGTCCAGCGAAGAATATCACCCCAACTGCGGAATTTGGGCATGGAGATTTTCGGAATATCGGAATGTGAAAGCGATTTGGTGTGCGTTTTTACTTTGATTTCCTTATCGCGCACCTTGAAAATATACTCGGGAGCCTTGTACCGCGCTTTTAGGTTTTCCCAGTCTACCAGGACATCCCAGTTGTGGGGATCCAGGTCTTTTTTAATTTTTTCGAATCGGCTGTCGAGGTTTGCGATAAGCTCATCAGCATCGCTATCCGGCTCTTCGCCTTTTAGTTTATCGGGTCCCCCCACAAGCGAGATGGTTTGCGCCAGGGCATAGAGTTTATCGGCCGTTTCGGCTTCTTTCTCGGCCCAGGTATCGTAGGCGCGGTTGTTTTCCGAAATCTCCGAAAGGTACCGCGTGCGTTTGGGTGGAATGATGTAAATCTTCTCCGACATCTCACTCGACACCCCGAAGTGGGTCGTCATATCGGCGCCCGTTTTTTCCTTCACCGTTTCCATGATTTTGCGGTAAAGGCCGTTCATCCCGGGATCGTTAAACTGCGAGGCGATGGTTCCGTACACGGGAAGTTCATCGTCTTTGGCATCCCAGAGTTGGTGGTTTCGCTTAAATTGTTTTTTCACGTCGCGGAGAGCATCGAGAGCACCGCGCTTGTCGAATTTGTTGATGGCAATAAGGTCGGCAAAATCGAGCATATCGATTTTTTCGAGTTGGGTGGCCGCTCCGTATTCGGGGGTCATTACATAGAGCGATACGTCGCTGTGGTCGAGAATTTCGGTATCGCTTTGTCCAATTCCCGAAGTTTCGAGAATGATCATATCGTATTTGGCCGCTTTGAGAATACTGAGTGCATCAGCAACATGCTTGCTCAGCGCCAAATTGCTTTGCCTCGTGGCGAGCGAGCGCATGTAAACGCGGGGGTTGTTAACGGCATTCATGCGAATTCGGTCGCCGAGAAGGGCGCCCCCGGTTTTACGCTTCGAGGGGTCTACCGACACAATGGCCAGGGTTTTGTCTTCGAAGTCTACGAGAAATCGGCGAATCAATTCGTCAACAAGCGACGACTTTCCAGAGCCCCCCGTTCCGGTGATACCGAGAATGGGGATATCGATTTTTGCGGCGATATCTCTAACCCGCTGCAGCTCTTCGCGAAACGATTCGGGGTAGTTTTCGGCTGCGGAGATCATCCGCGCCACGGCTTTCACTTCGTGTTTTTCCAGCGCCTTCACTTCTCCGTTCAGGTGTTTGCCGGTGGCGAAGTCGCTTTGCTCCACCATATCGTTTATCATTCCCTGAAGACCCATCTTCCGCCCGTCGTCGGGGTGGTAAATTCGGGAGATGCCGTAATCCTGTAGCTCGGCAATCTCTTCGGGAAGGATGGTTCCACCCCCACCGCCGAATATCTTAATATGCCCGGCTCCGCGCTCTTTCAGCAGGTCGTGCATGTATTTGAAGTACTCCATGTGGCCGCCCTGATACGATGTCATGGCAATGGCCTGTGCGTCTTCCTGAATAGCGGTATTTACCACTTCGTCTACACTGCGGTCGTGGCCGAGATGAATCACTTCACAACCGGTGCTCTGAATGATGCGGCGCATTACATTTATCGCGGCGTCGTGACCGTCGAACAGCGATGCAGCCGTTACAATTCTGATTTTATGCTTGGGCTTGTAGGGTGCAATCTTTTCCATAGGTGGCGTGTAATTGCTGCAAATTTACGACTTTTCCACGGTTCGCGATGGATGGTTTGATGTGGGGATAATTTGTTTTACTGACCTCTCTTGCTCTTGCCTGCCGGCGAGGCAGGCTCAACACTCTTGCTGCTTGAGCTCTTGCTGTTTGCCCTCTTGCTGCTTTTGATGGGTTGGCGAAATTTAAATCCAACAGACAAGCCTGAGCCACGAAGGAGCGATCAACCTGATGTCACAATCGGTATAACAAATACCAGACAGCACAAAAGTGTAGGGATAGGTTCTTTGGCTGTTTCACAAGACTCATCGCTCCGCTCTGAATGACAGGCGAAATGGGTGTTTTGGGTGCGGGGGGGGTAACTTGTCCGCCGAAGGCCGCGCCTGCCAAAGGCTGGAGGATCGAGACCCGTTGATGGTTTTCGTCTTCAAGTGATCTCGATACATTTTTCAGTCCAACGCAATCTTCCCAAATTTTAAGTGCCTACCAGGACTGAAAAACACTCGATCTGACAAGTAGCGTATAGATTGTAGTTGCCAACTTGCTTGTCAGGTCGAGTGCCACAAAAGGCATAGAGATTCAGGCTAAGCGGAGCGAAGCCATGAAGCTCTCAGCCGTTGGGGTGTAACTTGTCCGCCGCAGGCCGCGCCTGCCAAAGGCTGGAGGATCGAGACCCGTTGATGGGCAATCGTCTCCAAAGCGTCTCGATACGTTTTTCAATTCACCCACCCGAAGTGACAAAAATGTCAGTTATCATAGATAGCGTATAGGGAATAGGCGCTTTGACTTCTGTTAGATGCTTTATTCAAAAGATCCCTCGCTCCGCTCGGGATGACAAGCGCTAGTGGTGTTTTGGGGTAAGGGGAGTTTTGCGCGGCTCCGCCGCGCAAAACTCCCCTTACCCCTACCAAAAAACGACCACTGTCTTTCCGAAGCGAGGAATCTCAAAGTCGGTTACGTCTAGCTGTGATTAGAAGAAGGGATGATGAGAAAGCATAGCTCAAGACCGACGCAGGAGGATTGCATAGCGACCTTTAGGGAAAGAATAAACCGAAAGCTTTAATGAGAATTACACCACCTGATAAAGCACGGCGGCGTAGGCAAAAAATCGCACGATGCGGAACATCCCGAGCAGGGCGAGCCAGCGAAAAGAATATTTGAGCATCCCCGCGCCGAGGCACATGGTGCTGAAGGGAAGCGGCAATAAAGCCGCGACGATAATGATAAATCCGCCCCAACTCCGCAGCATCTTAAACTGTTTTTCGAAGCGCACGTTGATGTAATCGCCAATGCGTTTGAAATTGATAAGGCGATTGCCCAGGTAGTAGGCGAGCAGGCCCGCTGCATAACTCAGAATAGCTAAAAGGCTTACCACTTCGTAAGGCGATGCAAATTGTTTGGCCCACACGATGAATAAATCGGGGGGAATAAGTCCGAGAAGTGTTTCGCTGACAAAGAAAAAAGCCAGTACCACTTCGCTGGAAACGGTGAGGGAAAACTTGGCAAAGTAAAATGCCATTCCCGGTGTGGTTTCTTCAAAAACAAATAAACCCAACCCGAACAAGGCCATTATGATGGCAAATTTCACGGAAATTTTTCGGAGGAATGTGTAGAACCCTTTTCTCAAGTAGAAAAAATGGTAGCGTTTAAATGTTTTAAGCATGTTCGTGTTTCTAAGCGAAACGTATTTACGGAATTAAAGAGTGCAAAGTTATCTGTTCAATCCATTATTTTTAAATAAATTCATCGAAACTTTCTTTGCTTTAACAAAATAAATTTCATGGATATTTTCGGCACAAAATCTCCCCTTCTATTCGCTTTTATTTTCTGTATTTACCTGAACTCCAACGCTCAAAACAAACCTGCATTGGTTATTCACGGTGGGGCAGGTACAATAGAACGCGGAATGCTCTCGGATAGTTTAGAACGCGAAATTAAATCGGCTCTGCAAGAAGCCCTCGATGCCGGTTACCGGGTGCTAAACGATGGTGGAACGGCCGTAGATGCGGTAGAGACCACCTTAATGGTTTTGGAAGACTCCCCGCATTTTAACGCCGGCAAGGGAAGCGTGATGACGAAAAAAGGCACCCACGAAATGGACGCGTCTATTATGGATGGCTCCGACTTAGAAGCCGGAGCGGTTACCGGAGTGACCACGGTTAAAAATCCCATTCGCGCTGCACGCGGGGTAATGGATAAATCGCCCCACGTGATGTTTGCCGGTTCGGGGGCCGAAGATTTTGCGAAAACACTGAATCTCGAAATCGTTCCCAATGCGTACTTTACCACTCCGCGCATAAAAAAGAATTGGAAGGAGTCGCAAATAAAACAAGGCGACAGCACCCCCGCAGAAAAGAAATTTTCAAAATTCGGAACGGTGG
>JAIVHP010000333.1 GCA_020201045.1 Flavobacteriales bacterium | reverse complement strand
GGCGACGAAGTGATTTGCCACGAACTTTCGCACGTCTACAACTACGAAGGCGGCGGAATTGCCAGAAATTCACTTGCATCTACGCGGCTGGTTCACAATGGAGATGCTTTAATGCGCCCCGAAGAAATTGCAGATCTCATGCAAGACGATCGCGATTGGCTCGCGAGAACATCGCTGGTTGTGGCCGAAGACACATCGAATAGAGGTGGGGGCAAGTGCTATGCGTTCGACGAATTAAAATCCCTTTCAGAATTTTGCCGCGAGCGAAAACTCGCATTTCACATGGACGGAGCGAGGGTTTTTAACGCCATTGTGGAAAGGAATCACAATATGCGGGCTTACGGAAAACTCTTCGATAGCATCTCGATTTGCCTAAGCAAAGGACTCGGTACGCCGGTAGGCTCGGTGCTGCTGGGGTCAAAGGAATTTATACGTGAAGCCAGAAGGGTTCGGAAAGTGATGGGAGGCGGCATGCGTCAGGGCGGATTTTTAGCCGGGGCGGGAATCTACGCCCTCGATCACCACGTCACCAGGTTGGCAGATGATCATATTAGAGCCCGTGCACTCGCCGAAGCGCTCAAAACGATGCACGGCGTAGTAAATGTAATCGATCCCGAAACAAACATTCTTATTTTTGATGTCAGCCCGGAGAAGGGAAGCGATTTTTATCTGGATGTACTGGAAAACGCGGGGCTTCGCGGGGTAAAGTTCGGTAAAAACCGCATTCGGCTGGTTACCCATTTGGATGTAGACGATGCGGATATCGATCGGAGTATTGCAATTCTGCAAAACATTTTTAAATAACTTACCGCATTCATTTAGATCGCAAGCGATCAGTGAGAGCCAATATCAGAATTTCTCCTATTTCTCATCCTACTCCAGGTGATGACTCATGAAACCTTTCCCAAAGTTTTGAAGGGGCACGTCCTGAAATAAGTTGACAATTTGAGTTGGAACTGTGAAAGAAGAGTGCCGAAATCTGAGTTATGCCTTAGCTGGTCAATATTTCCTATTTCAGGACAGGCTTTGGAGAACGGTGGTCACTTTTGGTTGTCGTCCACCCCCGTCTTCCAAAATACAGAGCGAGAAAATTCGCTCTGTATTTTGGAATCCACACCCAGCGGGGGATAACCAGCAACTCTACTTTTGTATTGGTAAAGTTATACCCGAATTTAATTTTAACAGGATTTTTTTGGTTATGGGTATCCCCCGCTGGCGGGGGTGGATTCAGCTTTTTTGAGCGAGAGACGCCTGCGGTGCAAGCTGAAGACGGGGGTGGACGCTATGACAAGAGCAATAGTGAGCAATGTGGGTTTGCAATCGTGGTGAGTTTTGCGAGAGCTGAAGTGAAAAGTGAAAAAAGCTGTAGGTTCAATAAATCCGTTTTGGATTCCTGGATTCAAAGGCAATTGGACATTTTTGCGCTCAGCCTTTAATACCGGGACATTGCCCCTTTGTATCTGTCTGCCTTTGGCATGAAGGGTAAGGGGGATGATATGATGAGTGAATGGAATAATGGGCATCAAAACATTCTCCGCGCTATGGGCTTAAGGAGTCTTAAAACCATAAGATTCAGGATAATATACAAATGTTAAGGGTCGCTAACGATCAGTGAGAGCCAATATCAGAATTTCTCTTATTGAGATCTCATCCGCAATATCCTATCAAAATTTTATTTGCGATTTAAATGAGTGCCAATGGTAACTTATTCATCTGCGGTAAAGTTTACGATGTACTGTATTTCTACCTTTCGATCTTCGGGGTTGGGCGCCAGGCTTTCCTCATCCCCCAGGAAATTAACTACCAGGCGCGTTTTCGAAATCCCCTTTCGCTCCAGGTAATCTCGAACCGCTACAGCGCGCTTCCGCGAAATCCACGCATTGAAAGCGGGGTCTCCTGATTTATCGGCATAGCCCGTAATAACGGCAGTATAGCCCGGGTTTGATCGCAATACTTCGGGTACCTTATTCAAGCGAGCCATGTGTGTGGTAGAGAGTTTGTGCTCGTTTCGTTCAAAGGTAATGCTCAGCCGTTCATCTGTAACCAGTTTGGTTTTGGTTCCGTTTTCTTCGGTTACTTCTTTGCCATTTGCCAGATCTACGATCATTTTGCGCAATTCGGCGATCTCATCTCTAATCTCAGAATTATTGCCGCCGTCTTCGCGGATATCGTCAATTTGATTTTGCAGGTCCTGAAACCGCGTATTGTAATTGGCTAAAATCTTATTGTTCTCTTCCAGCAATTGAACGATGCGCTCCGTAAAGGGCGATTCAGTGCTGTTTCTGTCTTTTCGTCGTTTTCTGCGGTCTTTTTTAGATTCTTCGGGGAGGATGTCTGCTGGATTGGGTTTGATATCAGACAGATCATCTTCGTTTTGGTAATCTCTGTTTACGCGGTATTCCTTAAAAGAGAGTATCTGGCTATCGGATTCGTCGTATCCACGCCTGTCAGATTCAGGCATATATTCGTCTAAAAATGCTGTGTATTCTTCTTCACATGCTTTCTTTAAGTCGTAAACCATGCGCTGAAACGTGTAAAGTCCTATGCGGTTATTCCGTGCTTCTCGCAGGTCGTTTTCGCCCATCTGAATGTCATACCCATCTAGAGAGCGAATTTCTTTCACCTTCTCTGTAACGCTTTCACTAAATCCAGGAAATAACTCCGAAAACGGCTGGTCGTGAATCCAAATGGCATTTTTAACGATCTCAGACGCTTTGGCATTGAAATCGGTTGGATTGTAAATCGCTTCAACTTTTCCATCGAAGGGGTGGTATTGATTGTCTACCAATGAGCGTATCCCGTAACTTATCATTTGCTCCAGATGACTGCGCGGGCCGGTGTTTGTGGGCTCGTATTCGTTGATGATATAGGTGTGTTCGGTAACGTTTTTGAGCACAAAAGATTCTTCAGAGAGATTCGGGTTGTCTCCATCGTAGTTATTGATGATAGTTACATTTTGAGCATCAGCGCCATAAGTGCTAACCAACCAGCAAATAAAGAAGAGTCCTTTTCGCACCATTGTAAAATTCCACCAACTAAGCGGATATACCTACAAAGTACCAAAGAATATCTTCAAAATCATAAAAATTGTGGATGAACTTATTAGCAACGCCTGTGAATAATATTAAAATTGATTTGAAGTGAACATTTGCAAAGTGTAAAAATTACACCAATGGAAAATCGTTCTATCTACCGGAAAGACTGGCGAAACAGAGTGGATATGTATAAAATGTACAAAATCAATGCGAAAAGATCGGCAACCAGGGAATCCGGTCTGCGTCATATAAGCGAAACAGAACTTTTACGACAAAATTATTTAAAGGTTACAAAAAATTAGAGTCATGAGCAGCATCGTTCAATTTTTCGCAGAAATTATTCAAAATGTATATGCCACCTTCGGTGATGGTATATTTGTTATCGCTATCATTTTCGGTTTTATCGGAATTGTAGCGCAGTGGAGACTTTACGAAAAAGCAGGTCAACCGGGAATAGCGAGTATCGTTCCCATTTGGAATTTTATTGTATTCCTGCGAATTGTAGGAAGGCCCGCAAACCACATTTTTCTTTTCCTAATTCCGGTTTATGGACAATTGTACCTACTGCCTAAGGTTTATATCGAACTGTGCAACAGTTTTGGAAAGAACACCATATTAGATTATGTAATGGTCATTCTATTCAACGGGTTTTACATCCTGAACCTGGGGCTATCTTACGAAGCTGACTACCTCGGCCCCGTTTACGGAAAACAGCAAGTTCCGGCTAATTCAGCCCTGGCTTAATATCTTTTTAGCTTCGGCAAGGGCATCCCCGATACCTTCGGGATTTTTGCCGCCGGCAGTTGCAAAAAACGCCTGACCGCCGCCGCCGCCTTTGATGAATGATGCCAGCTCCTTGACAACCTTATTGGAATTATACCGATTAGATTTAACCAAATCATCAGACAAAGCCACAGAGATTGTGGCTTTTCTGTTTTCAGAAGTTGCTAAAACCGCGAAGAGCGGAGTAACTTCATTTCTCAGTTGAAAAGCCAGATCCTTCACCTGCGCCGTATCGAGAGATACTTTCCGGGCGATAAAATTTATCCCATTTATTACTTCCATCTCGTTCAAAATCTCGGTTTTTAATTGAGATGCCTGCTCCTGTTTAAGAGCGGCTAACTCTTTTTGCAGTGCCTGGTGCTCTGCCAGTAAACCCTCTATTGCCTTAACGGGCTGATTTGGTGATTTTAAATGAGATTTAATTTCTTCGATCAAATCGGCCTGCTTAAAAATATGGGCTTCCGCAGCATCAGCCGTAATGGCTTCTACACGCCTTATTCCCGAAGCCACAGATCCTTCAGAGATTATTTTGAAAAAGCCAATTTCGCCGGTTGCAACAACGTGCGTGCCGCCGCAAAGTTCGATGGACTCCCCAAATTTTATCGCGCGCACATCGTCGCCGTATTTTTCTCCAAACAGCGCTAAAGCACCCATCTCTTTTGCTTTTTCTATCGGAATAGATCGAAATTCTTCCAGGGCGAAATTGTTTCTAATTGCGCTGTTTACTCCTTTTTCTACTTCTCGAATTTCTTCTGATGTTACTTTCGAAAAATGCGAAAAGTCAAAGCGAAGGTGTTCTTGCTCTACCAAAGATCCCTTCTGTTCGACGTGGGTTCCCAAAACCGACCGAAGAGCCTGGTGTAGCAGGTGCGTTGCGGTGTGGTTTTTGGCCGTTAGTCGTCGCTTTTCGCCCGCCACTACAGCGCGAAACTCCTTTCCGGCTTTTTCGGGGCTCTTATTTGTCAGGTGAACGATCAGGTTGTTTTCGCGGACTGTATTGATGATGGGCAATTTTAATCCATCGGCTTCAATATAGCCGGTATCGCCAACCTGTCCGCCGCCTTCGGGATAAAATGGGGTTTGGTTAAACACCATTTGATAAAAATCTTTTCCCTTTTGAATTATCTTTCGATACCGAACCAGTTCGACGTCTGCTTCCAGGTTGTCGTACCCAACGAATACGGTTGCTCCGGCATCCTGATTTAGCATTACCCAATCGCCGGTTTCCTGGGCGGCATCTTTTTTAGATCTTTTTTTCTGGGCGTCGAGCTCGGCGTTAAATTCGTTTCGATTAAACGTTTTGCCTTTTTCCGACAGAATGAGTGAAGTAAGATCGACGGGAAATCCAAAGGTGTCGTAAAGCTCAAAAACGACTTTTCCCGAAATGGCATCTCCTTTTGTTTTTGCCGAAATGGAATCAATAAGCTCTATACCTTTGGCCAGCGTCCGCAAAAACGACTCTTCTTCTTCCTTAATCACCTGGCCAATCAAGCTGCGATTGGTTTCCAGCTCTGTAAAAAAGCCACCCATTTCATCGATCAGCACTTCGCTGAGGTGACAGAGCAATGGCTCTCGAACATCCAAAAAGCTGTATGCATAGCGCACGGCACGTCGCAAAATTCGGCGGATAACATAACCTGGTCCGGTATTAGATGGCATCTGACCATCGGCAATAGCAAAAGCAACTGCTCTGATG
>JAIVHP010000255.1 GCA_020201045.1 Flavobacteriales bacterium | reverse complement strand
CGCCCTTCGGCGGAGTTCAAGCATCCGCCATGCGTCGGATAACAAGCGTCGGCGCTATTTTTTACGTACGGCTATCGTATAACTAAATCGCTTTATTTCTAAAAATCAGTTATCAAAATAGATAATAGCAGCAGCGCTCATAGGGTAACTGAGTTCGATTATTCTTCGGGTTACGAAGTTTTAGCAAGCGTTCGCGCTTAAACATTTCGTTTTCTATTGCGCTCATAGTCGCTAAAAATCCACTCGCCAAGACCGCTTAAGCCGGTGTAAATTGCACGACCGTTATTTGCTTCCGTAAACTCCTCAACAAACTTTTGAAGGTAGGGGTCTTGAGCGATCATAAACGTAGTGATGGGGATTTGAACCTTGCGGCACTCTGTGGCCAGATTCAGACATTTATTAACGATCGTGGGGTCGAGCCCAAAGCTGTTTTTGTAATACCCCCCATCTACCTTCAGGCAGCTCGGTTTCCCGTCGGTGATCATAAAAATCTGCTTGTTGGTGTTTTTACGCCGTCTCAATATATCCATTGCCAGAAGTAGCCCGGCTACCGTATTGGTGTGGTAGGGTCCCACTTTTAAATAGGGCAGGTCTTTGATGCTGATTTGCCACGCATCGTTTCCGAAAACCACGATATCAAGCGTGTCTTTTGGGTATCGGGTTGTGATAAACTCAGATAGCGCCATGGCCACCTTCTTGGCCGGAGTAATACGATCTTCGCCGTAAAGTATCATCGAGTGCGAAATATCGATCATCAGCACGGTAGATGCCGACGATTTATACTCTGTTTCATTTATCTCCAAATCACTTTCGTGGAGGCTGAATTCTCCAACTCCCCCGCGAACCTGTGCGTTCCTTATGCTCGATGTAAAGTCGATATCCTGAAGTTGATCTCCAAAATTATACGGGCGCTTATCGCCGGTGAGTTCATCGCCGCGGCCATTTTGATTGGTTCGGTGGCCACCGCGGGTGCTTTTTTTCATTTTCCCGAAAACCTGATCAAGCGATCGTTTGCGAATGGCCTGTTCCGCTTTTGCAGAAATTGCACCACCGCCATTCCCATCGCCGGGCTCGCGGAGGTATCCCTTCTCCCATAAATCTTCAATAAAGTCGTCTATGGTATAGTTCTCGTCGGTGAGCTCGTGCTCCTTGTCTAATTCACGGAGCCAGTCTAAAGCTTCGTCTGCATCTCCAGAAGTGTAAGTCACCAACTCCAGAAATATTTCCAGGAGCTTGTCGAATGGACTCTTTTGGTCCTTTTCGGGTATGTATTCGGTAAAGTGAAATCCGCGCATATCTAAAGGTAATAACTCGTATTC
>JAIVHP010000332.1 GCA_020201045.1 Flavobacteriales bacterium | reverse complement strand
CGCGAAAAGCGATGGTGGCCTTCAAAACCTAAAACGGGTTTTGGAGCAGAGTTTATCCGTGTATGGAAACCACCATTTAATGGGCAATATTTCGGGAAATCAGGACAGGGCTCGCTTTATTTCATACGCCGATGGTTCGGTAGAGTTTTCGGAAGACCCAAAACTCGCCGGGTGGACGCGGAGAATTGAGATTCGCGACACCATCGGGTATAACCGACTCTTAGCACTTCACGCATTCAACTTTTCCATTCCCGGAATTCCGGTAATTTATTACGGAGATGAGATCGGCCTGCCCGGAGCAAACGATCCGGATAACCGTCGCATGATGCGGTTTGGAAACGATATCTCCGAAAAGGAAGCCGAAACCCTGGCTACCACACGTAGAATTTCAAACCTGCGGAATCAAAAAATGGCGTTGCTATATGGAGACTTGAAGGTGCTGGATGTAAGCGATCATTCCATTGCCTATCTGCGAAACTATTTTCAAGAGTCGGCAATTGTTATATTTAACAATTCACTTGTGGAGCAAACCATACGCCTGGCGATACCAAACCGATACAATTTGAAAGAATTAGAAGCCAATTTTGGAAATTCGTTTAACGTCAAGGACGACAGCTTAGAAATTACGCTGCCACCTGTTTCTTTTGAAATTTTAACCAATTAGATATGAAATTACATTACGCACTTATTCTGCTCGTGTTCACTTTAGCCGCATGTGGCGAGTCTGGATCAAAAAAGGAAGCTAAGGAAGAAAAGAAGGAAGAATCACTTTACCACCCAGACTGGACTAAAAATGCGACCATCTACGAGGTAAATGTGCGCCAACACACCCCTGAAGGTACAATTAACGCGCTCATTCCAGATTTAACCCGATTGAGTGAAATGGGAGTGAAGATTCTTTGGCTTATGCCGGTTCATCCGATTGGTGAAGTGAACAGGAAGGGCGGAGAAGGAAGTTATTATTCCGTAAAGGACTATCGGGCTATTAATCCGGAATTCGGTACGATGGAAGATTTTAAAAATTTCGTAGATCGGGCGCACAGCCTTGAAATGAAAGTGATCATTGATTGGGTGGCAAACCACAGCGCTTTTGATAATGTGTGGACCGAAGAACACATGGACTGGTATAATTTAGATTCGCTCGGCAAACTTCAGCCGCCAGAAGGTACAGACTGGTGGGATGTTGCCGATCTAAATTACGATAACCCCGAAATGCGACAGGGGATGATAGACGCTATGCGTTTCTGGGTGGAAGATGCCAGTATCGATGGGTTTCGCTGTGATGTGGCGAGTTATGTGCCTACAGACTTTTGGAATGAAGCTGCAGATACCTTGCGAAGCGTGAATGAAGATATTTTTATGTTGGCTGAAGCCGAAACCCCTGAACTTCACAACAAGGCATTTAATGCCGGGTATGCCTGGGAATGGCTTCATATTATTAATGGCATAGCATCGGGAGATAAGAGCCTGGATGATATTGATTCTTATATGGCCAAAGCAGATACTGCTTTTCCAAATGGCGCTTATAAAATGTACTTCACCACTAATCACGACGAAAATTCGTGGAACGGTACGGTCTTCGATCGCTTTGGTGATGGCCAACTGGCTTATGCCGCCCTTACCTTTACCATCGATGGAATGCCACTTGTATACAGCGGGCAGGAAGCCGGAATGGATTATGCCCTTGAATTTTTTGAGAAGGATACTATTGAATGGGGAGATATTGAGTACGGAGATTTTTACACGAGTCTACTTCAGTTAAACGTAAGCAACCCGGCGCTGTGGAACGGAAATGCCGGTGGCGATTTTGAACGAATAAAAACCAATGCCGACGATTTTGTTTACGCTTTTGTGCGAACAAATGGCGATAATCAGGTGGTTACGGTTGTAAACTTATCCGATACAAGGCCTGTTGTAAATTTTGAAGATCTTCCAGATGGAGAATTTCAGTCGCTTTTTCACGATGGTGATTTAACCCAATTATCGAAAGAAGGTTTTGCCATGGAGCCTTTCGAATATTACATGTTTTACAAATAATGAAACTTGCAATAATAGCGCACGACGGCAAAAAGGCCGAAATGGTTCGCTTCTTAACGGACCATACAGCTTTTCTTCAACGCAACGATGTGAAGTTGGTGGCGACGGGAACCACGGGTTCGCACGTAGAGAAGGCAGGATTGGATGTACACAAGGTTGAATCGGGGCCCAGAGGTGGCGATGCACAAATTGCCGCAATGGTGACCGAAGGCTTAATTGATGCGGTTATTTTTTTTCGCGATCCCCTGGACAAGCACCCCCACGAGCCAGACATCGCCATGCTCATGCGTATCTGCGATGTACACAATATTCCCCTGGCTACCAATCAGGCTTCGGCAGGTCTCATTATTCGCGGGTTAGAGTAAGGGGCTTTTCCCCTTGAAGTGGGTCGCTGGGTTTGAGATAAATTGGCGAACTGTCACTTTTTCGGGCGCCTTTCAGTATTAAAAATCCCCATTTAAAGCCGCACCTTTTTAAAAGCACTTCATCGGCTTTTATTTTTGGTTTTTTTCCCCCAAGTAGGGCAGTGTTTATGACGCTTTTCTCCCTGCATTGCTTATATTCGCAGGAAAACTTAATCACGTGAAATTCAGAGCAGGCGTCCTACACGGACAAGAAGTAACAGACCTATTAAATTATGCCAAAGAAAAGGCTTTTGCCCTTCCGGCAGTAAACGTAATTGGAACCAATTCGGTGAATGCTGTTTTAGAAACAGCGCGCGAAGTAAACTCCCCGGTTATCATTCAGTTTTCGAATGGCGGAGCGCATTTTTTTGCCGGAAAGGGAATCGACAACTCCAATCAGGCGGGTGCTATTGCAGGTGCTGTGAGCGGAGCGCTTCACGTACACGAAATGGCTAAGGCCTACGGAGTGCCTGTAATACTTCACACCGATCACGCGGCTAAAAAACTTATCCCGTGGGTAGAAGGAATGCTCGATGCCGGTGAAGCCTATTACGAAAAGAATGGTCAATCTCTATACAGCTCTCATATGCTCGACCTGAGCGAAGAACCCCTGGAAGAGAATATAGAAATAAGCGCTAAATTTCTGGAGCGAATGACCAAAATGGGTATGACCCTTGAGATAGAACTCGGTGTTACCGGTGGGGAAGAAGACGGCGTAGACAATACCGATATCGACAGTTCCAGATTGTATACGCAACCCGAAGAGGTGGCTTACTCTTACGAGAAACTCTTAGCGATTTCGCCAAATTTCACTGTTGCAGCGGCTTTTGGAAACGTACATGGCGTGTATAAGCCGGGAAACGTTTCGCTTAAACCGGTTATCCTGAATAATTCGCAGGAGCACATTCAGAAAAAATTTAATACCGCAGCAAAGCCTGTGAACTTTGTGTTTCACGGTGGTAGCGGTTCTTCTCAGGAAGAAATTAGAGAAGCTATCTCTTACGGCGCCGTAAAAATGAATATCGATACCGATATGCAATGGGCCTTCTGGGATGGGGTGAAAAACTACTATCAGGCCAACGAGGGGTTCCTCCAAAACCAAATTGGAAACCCCGACGGAGCTGATAAGCCCAACAAAAAGTACTACGATCCGCGCGTTTGGCTTCGAAAGGGGGAAGACAGTTTTGTAACGCGTCTTAAACAAGCTTTCGACGACTTGAATTGCATTAACCGCAACGCCTAAAATCTCATGTTTCCAAGGGTACCTTTTAAATCTACCAAAGCCCATAAGCTTTTGGAAGATGAAGCAGTCCGTATGAGTGATATTCACATGCGCGATTTGTTTCGCAACGATCCCGATCGCTTCAAGAAATATACGAAGTGCTTCGAAAACATTCTACTCGATTACAGCAAGAATAGAATAGACGAGTCCGTTTTAGGGCAACTAAAAAACATGGCCGCAGAGTGCAAACTCAGCGAGGCTATAGATGCCATGTTTTCCGGTGAACGAATCAATGAAATGGAAAACCGCGCCGTGCTTCACACGGCGCTGAGGTATCGCGGTAGCGATGAAATTACAGTAGACGGAAAAGACGTAATGCCCGATGTGAAACGCGTTTTAGCGCAAATGAAGGCATTCTCGAATAAGGTGATCAGCGGCGATTGGGAAGGACACAATGGAAAACCGATTCGCCATGTGGTAAATATTGGCATTGGGGGTTCAGACCTCGGTCCGGTTATGGTTACCGAAGCGCTCAAACCCTATCGGAATCAGCTAAATATGTTTTTTGTCAGCAATATTGACGGAACGCATATTTCGGAAGTGCTCAAGCAGATAGATCCCGATACCACCTTGTTTATCGTTGCGTCTAAGACTTTTACTACGCAGGAAACCATGACCAATGCGCATACGGCGCGAAAATGGTTTCTTGATAATTCCGGCGCTGCTGAAGCGGATGTAGAAAAACACTTCGTGGCCTTGTCTACAAATACAAAGGCCGTTGAAGATTTTGGAATTCTGGCCGATAATATGTTTGTTTTTTGGGATTGGGTAGGGGGAAGATACTCCCTTTGGTCGGCCATCGGTTTGCCGATTTCCCTCGCAGTGGGGTTCGACAATTTCCAAAAACTCCTGGAAGGAGCCTACGCGATGGACGAGCATTTTAAGAGTGAGAAGGTTGACAGCATGCCCGGCATTTTAGCCCTTTTGGGAATATGGTATAACAATTTTCTGGGTGCACACAGTCATGCCATTTTGCCTTACGACCAATACATGCACCGATTTGCAGCTTATTTTCAGCAAGGCGATATGGAGAGTAATGGCAAGTCGGCCGATCGCAACGGCCATAAAGTAAACTATGAAACCGGTCCCATTATCTGGGGCGAACCCGGAACAAACGGGCAGCACGCTTTTTATCAGCTTATTCACCAGGGAACCAAATTAATTCCGTGCGATTTTATTGCACCGGCACAATCGCAAAACCCCATCGGTGACCATCACGAAAAGTTACTCGCCAATTATTTTGCACAAACCGAGGCGCTTATGCAAGGGCGCACTGCCGCCCAGGTAACCGCCGATCTGAAATCTGCCGGTTGGAGCGAAGCCGATATCGCAGGAATATTGAGCCATAAAGTTTTTGAAGGAAACCGGCCCACCAACTCCATACTGGTAAAAAAAATTGATCCTTATACCCTTGGTAGCCTTATTGCGCTCTACGAGCACAAGGTGTTTGTACAAGGTGTTATTTGGAACGTGTATTCCTTTGATCAATGGGGTGTTGAACTTGGAAAGATTTTGGCAAAGAATATTTTACCCGAACTCCAGAATAATCAACCCGTGTCTTCTCACGACTCCAGTACCAACGGCCTTATAAACGCCTACAAGGCAATACGCTATCATATAACTTAACCGCTAACTCCCTGATGTTGTGGTCAGAGCATTTTGCGAAATCCCCAATTCGTTTCGAGGACTCTCCGTCCCTTCAGCTCAGCTATTTTTATTTTTTGGATCTTCTTTTAAGTAATTGACGCAGAGAACTCAGAGAAAAAGGACAACCAAAGCTCAAATTGATGAGTGCGCCGAGGATCGCGAGCGATCAGTGAGAAACCCGACGAC
>JAIVHP010000084.1 GCA_020201045.1 Flavobacteriales bacterium | reverse complement strand
GAAAAAGGAGCGTAGATCATGATGGTATCGTCTTCTTCTTCAAAAATCTCGTCGGCGCCAAAATCAATGAGTTCCAGCTCGAGTTCTTCCAGGTCGTTTTCGCCTTTAGCAATCTTGAAATAGCATTTGTGCTCAAATAAAAACTCTACTGATCCCGATGTACCCATGCTGCCATTGCACTTATTAAAATAACTGCGCACATTTGCTACGGTTCGGGTATTGTTGTCGGTGGCCGTTTCAATAAGTACGGCAATACCGTGGGGTGCATACCCTTCAAAAACCACTTCTTTGTAGTCTTCCTGGTCCTTATCTGATGCCCGCTTTATAGCCCGCTCAATATTGTCTTTGGGCATATTTACGGCCTTGCAGTTTTGGATTACCGCTCGGAGCTTCGAATTGGATTCGGGATCGGAGCCGCCTTCTTTCACAGCCATTACGATATCTTTACCCAGGCGGGTAAACTGCTTGCTCATCTTGGCCCAGCGCTTCATCTTGCGCTCCTTTCTAAATTCAAATGCTCTTCCCATAGTGGTTGATTTGGCGCGAATTTAAGGCGTTTCTTTTAATGGGCTTACCCATTTAGATCGCAAGTTTCAAAAAAAAGGATTTTTAAGAAAGTGGCGTTTGATTTACGTAACTACCTGGACTCCGCCGCATGGCGGAGCTGTTTTATAAAATATTTACGCTGATACTTGGACTCCGACGCATGACGGAGGTTCGCTGAGCCCCGAAACAAGTTCGGGGTTGCTGCACTTACCCCGAAACAAGTTCGGGATTTCGCGAAATGCTCAAAAAAACTACAACCAAAGCTCAAATTAGGAGTCCGCTGATCGCAAGCGATCAGTGAGATGCCCAGACGACATTTCTCTTTGCAAGTTCTCACAGCGTGCTTGCACGCCTTAAGCCTTTTCGCAACCCCGGACTTGTTTCGGGGCTGTGTTCTCGACAAAACACGCTCTTTTTGTCCATTTTCTCTGTTCACTCTGTGCTATTCTTTAGGATCACTGTTTAAATGATTTATGCAGATACCTGGACACCGCCGCATGGTTGCGGGCACAGAGCCCCGAAACAAGTTCGGGGTTGCTTCGCTTACCCCGAAACAAGTTCGGGATTGCTTCGCTTACCCCGAAACAAGTTCGGGATTGCTTCGCTTACCCCGAAACGAGTTCGGAATTTCGCGAAATGCTTAAGAAGGATGATTGGAAGCGATCAGTGAGACAACCATCAGAATTCTCTTGGAAGATCTTATCCGTAACAAGCTATCAAAATCTTATTCGCGATTTTAATGGGTAACGCTATCTCGTGCTTCGCGATGCTCTTTTTCACCTTCTAGTTGGCTTACCATTTCAGCTATTTTTAAATGCGCGAGCTTTGATAATTCGGCGATGCTTTTTTCACCTACGGTTTCTTCGGTAATGGGCGCTCCGATGTGCACCTTTACCAATCCAGATTGCAATTTTCCACCGGGTGGAAGGATATCGCGGCTACCGCTTATGGCGATGGGAATTAGGCGAAGCGGGCCGTTTTTAGCGAGGTGAAAACTTCCTTTTTTGAACGTTTGAATTTCGCCGTCCTTCGATCGGGTTCCCTCCGGAAAAGTGAGGATGAATTTTCCTTTGGCAATTTGTTTAGAGGCCTTTTTCATCGATTTCATGGCGGCATCTCTATTGTTCCGGTCCACAAATACCATCCCGATCGAAGCCATTCCCCAACCGAAAATGGGGATTTTTTTGAGCTCCTTTTTGGCAATAAAATAAACGGGAATAGGCAGAGCTGCTGTAATAGATGGAATATCGAACAGGGATTGATGGTTGGCGATGAGTACCGCATTGCTCAGGCCTCTGATATTTTCCAGTCCGGAAACCCGAAGCTTTGCGCCGGCACACCACAATAATCCAGGCCCCCAGATTTTTTTGCTCACATAGGGGTAAATGCCTCCTTTGGGAAGCCAGGAGCACAACAATATGAAAAAGGCCGAAAGCCCACATAAAAGCAGGATGCCCGTGCCTCTGAAAACACGACTTACCATGCGGCCGAAAATAGGTATTTCATCAGAAATTAAATGCGAATATGAATCTTAGATTTTAGCTCGTCCAGTCGCATCGAATCAACTTGTCCCGGTTTCATTCCATCGATGCACAATTCTTCTACAGCCCAGCGCACAAGTCGCAGCGTAGGAAAACCAACTGCCGCGGTCATTTTGCGTACCTGCCTGTTCTTGCCTTCTTCAACGCGAAGTGAAATCCAGGATGTGGGTAAGTTTTTTCGAAACCGAATGGGCGGATTTCGCTCCGGTAAAATTGGTTCTGAAATTTTTTGGCATTTCGCCGGCAGGGTGCGATACTTTTTGCCCTTTACCGTGATTTCCACTCCTCGATTTATATTTTCAATCGCTTCTAACGAGATATCTCCTTCCACCTGAGCGTAGTAAGTCTTGCTCCGCTTTTCTTCGGGATGTAGAAGTTTGCTGTTTATACGTTTGTCATTGGTTAGGATAAGCAATCCTTCGCTGTCTGCATCGAGCCTACCCACGGGGTAAACATCTTTTGGGAAGTTACCCAGTCCAGCCAGGGTTGGCTTATCGCCTTCCGGCGAAAACTGTGATAACATCCCAAAAGGTTTGTAAACAGCGTAATAAAGCATTAGTTATTTCCGCCGAGGATCAATGGTAATCCATCATCTCCCTGACCTACAATTACTACTTTACTGTTGTTTGATTTTGCAAGATCTAATGTAGCTTCAATTCCTTTCCACCTCAGGAGCTTATCGGAAATCCCTTCGGAAACAATGTCCTGGAAGTCTTTGATACCCTGTGCTTCAATTCTTTTACGCTCAGCTTCTTTCGATTCTTTTTCAATTTTAAACTCGTACTCTTTACTCTCTTGCTCTTGTTTGAGTTTTTTCTCGATGGCTGTTTTGATATTCGGCGGCAGCGCAATACCTCTAATCAGAACAGCGTCCAGATAGATGTTTTTCTTGCTCAGCCTTTTCTCCACATCCGTAAAGATTTCTTCCTGAATAAAATCTCGCTTTGTAGAATACAATTCTTCGGGGTCGTACCTACCAATCACTTTCCGCGCCGATGATCTCACCTCCGGAAGCACGATTACATCGCGGTATCCCTGTCCGAGTGTTTGATGAATGGTACCGAGTTCGTTCTGAATAGGCCGAAACCTTATAGACATTTCCAATTGTATGGACAATCCATTTTTGGAAAGTGCCTCCATATTTTCTTTCGCCTCTTGATTTCGGGTATTGTAGATGTACATTTTGTTCCAGGGAGCCAGAAAGTGGAAGCCTTCTGAAAAATACTGGTCGGTAACTGTACCACCGCCAAATTGACGGTAGAGCACCCCTCCTTCTCCCGATTGAATGGAGACGGTAGTTGTTTGGTAAAGAACCACCAGGAGTACAAATCCGATGATTGCGGTTACAATGAGTTTTCGTTGTTTGGGTTCCATAAGTTTTATCTATGTTTTGTTATTGTGAATCATTGGGTTAAGGGGTTCATATTCCTTATATTTGTCGCAAATTAATACATTGTATGGATTTAGTAAAAGAAAAAGATCAAGTAAGTGTTCACTACACAGGAACACTTGAAAATGGTGAAGTGTTTGACTCATCAAAAGAAAGAGACCCCTTATCATTTACCGTTGGCGCGGGACAAATGATTCCGGGCTTTGATAACGCCGTTAAAGGTATGAAATTAAACGAGGTGAAGAAGGTGACTATTCCCGCCGAAGAAGCTTACGGCGAGCAGCGCCCTGAGCTCGTTCAGGAGGTGAGCAAAACCCAACTTCCCGAAGGTTTAGAACCTTACGTTGGCCAGCAATTGGCATCGGAACTTTCTAACGGTCAGCAAATAACTGTTTACGTTACCGACGTTAAACCCGAAAATATTGTGGTTGATGCAAATCACCCACTTGCTGGAAAAGACCTAAACTTTGAAATAGAAGTAGTTTCTATCGAAGGTTAATTCGATTTCGGTTTACTTTTATCGTCTTTCTTTTTCGAAGGAACGATGGTATAGGTAACTTTCAAATTATCATTTTGGCGGCTCAATTCGTTTTCGGATTGAGCCGTTTTATTTTCGGGATCCCAATAAGGTTCAATGTTTTCATCTTCCTCCTCGAGTTCCCATTGATAAACCGGTTTTTGGGGCCCTTGCTTTCGGTAGAGCACAGCGAGGGCAATTCCCGCCAGCGCTCCCCAGAAGTGTCCTTCCCAGCTTATTTTTGGGTCTACCGGTAAAACGCCCCACCACAATCCGCCATATAGAAAAGCCACGAGGAGCGATAGGGCAGCCACCCGCTTTTCGCGTCTCAACCAGCCACTGACAAATAGGAAAAATGCCAAGCCGTAAACCACTCCGCTCGCGCCGATGTGGAAGGAGGAACGGCCGGATATCCAAAGCCAAATTCCACTTAGTAGCAATATTCCGATAATGGTTTTTACGGCGATTGAACGATAGAAGTGAAACAATGCCCAACCCAGCACCAGCATGGGAAAGCTATTGTTTATTAAATGCGACCAGCTTCCGTGAATAAAAGGGATGGTGAGAATTCCACGGAGTCCTGTTGCCGTGCGGGGTTTTAGTCCGTATTCCGCGAAATTGGCTCCGATTTCGTACTCAATTAAGAATACCGCCCACATTATGGTAACCAACAACAGTGGAACGGCGATTGCCGTGCCATTTAATTTGCGGGTATCGTTTGCGGGAATCAAATTACTTGATGTTTCGGTCTTTTTTGATGACCTCGTAGGCATTTTGAACTTTCACGAATTTTTCCTCCGCCGCTTCCTTAAATTCTTCGCCAAGGCCGTTGAGTTTATCGGGGTGGTATTTTACCGCCATCTTTCGGTAAGCTTTTTTAATTTCGCTTTCGCTGGCATCGGGCGTAATTTCCAAAATCTTATAGGCGCTTTCGGTATCGTCTCCGAACATGGCCCGAATAGAATCGTAATCTTTATCGCTTATGCCCAGGTATCGGGAGATCGTTTTGATTACAGAAACTTCATCGCCGTGCAGGCTTCCGTCGGCATTGGCCAATCCAAAAATATAGTGAATGAGCTGCAGCCTCATGGCGTGATCCATATTTGATCTAATCTGCTCGCAAACGGCTCTAAGCTGTAGTTCCTGCTTTAAAATTCCCCGAAGTAGAATCATTTGTTCGTCGGCGATGCGCTTTCCAAATTGGCGAACAAAAAAAGCGTTCACGTAGTTTAATTCCGACTTCATGACTTTTCCATCGGCTTTCATCACAGCAGCCGACAACACGAGCAAGCTCACCATAAAGTCGTTTGATGTTGTGCGATAGCGGCCTCTGTTTCGCGCCGCGTGGGCATCTTCGCCGGTAATTACCTTGGTATTGTCTATCATAGACCCCAGGGCAAAACCCAAAATGGCTCCAATTGGCCCGCCCACGGCCCAGCCCAGTCCACCGCCAATCCACTTTAAATAATTTTTCATTATAAAATCTTTTTACCAGCTTCCTCCGGCACCGCCACCGCCAAAGCTGCCGCCGCCGAATCCACTGAATCCGCCGCATGAACCGCGATGACTACCGCGCGAGGCACTCATAAGCGCAAGAGCCGCCCAAAAACCGAGGTCGTTGTTTCGGGCGTAAACCGATGTCCTTCTGAATACCAGGAGGAACCAAATTCCAATAAAAAATAGAATGGGCAGCAAGCCCAAAAGGCCTCCACCGCCATCCTTGGCTTTTTTGTTGTAGTCCTTGTAATTGTATTCTCCACGGGCGAGTTCCGAAATGGTTTCTATGGCCTTATCTAACCCGGCATACCAATTTTCACCCTTGAAGTTTGGAACCATTTCCTGGTCCACAATCAGCTTTGCCGTTGCGTCGGGGATGGCACCTTCTAATCCGTAACCGGTCGCAATAAAGGCTTTGCGATCTCCGGGGCCGCCGGTCGGTTTTATTAAAATCACGATACCGTTATCGAATTCTTTTTGCCCTACCTGCCAGCACTCGCCAATTTCATAGGCACTTTTTGCAGCATCTCCACCGCACAGCTCATCGATGGTAACGATAACGATTGCATTACTCGTTTCATCGGTAAACTTCACCAATTTCTCGGTGAGAAAGCGCTTCTCTTCAGCGGTCAGAATGTTTTGGGCATCCTGAATAGGTCCGTTCGGTTTAGGTGGATAGCACTTACAGTATTCGGGGTCTATGCCGAATGCGTTTACTGAAAGTATCAGCAAGGCCGCGATAGCAAACCATTTTGCCACGCCCGAATTATTGTTTCTTCCCAAAGGAAATTTCATTGCTCAGTTCGTTTACGTCGTCTTTTTGATAAGGAAAATGCTCCCGAAGTTGCTCTCCGGCCATTAATATGGCTTCGCTCAATCCGCCGGCGTAGTTGTTAATTTTAAATTCTTTCACCATATGCTCTTTGATGCGCTGCCAAAAATCCTTGGGAACCTTTGCGTTAATGCCGGCATCGCCGAGAATGGCGAGTTTGTGGTCTTCGTAACTCACATAAAACAGAACCCCGTTTCGGAGTTCTGTTTTGTGCATATCGAGTTTTTTAAAAATGTAAGCGGCGTGATCGAGCACATCTTCTTTGCACTTTTGCTCTATGTGCACCCTGATTTCTCCACTGGTGCGAAGCTCTGCTTTTTTGATCGCCTTTACAATTTCCTGTTTTTGACTCTCGGTAAAAAATGATTCAGCCATAATTTAAAATTCCACCTCCGGCGCATTTTCTGTTCCCGCATCGGCTTCAAAGTAGCCCTTCTTCTCAAAATCAAACATTCCCGCCACAATATTTTTCGGGAATTTTCGAATGTACGAATTGTAATCGCGCACCTTTTCGTTGTAGCGGTCGCGAGCCACAGATATTCTGTTTTCTGTTCCTTCCAGTTGCGCCTGTAATTGGCTGAACTGCTGAGACGCCTTTAACTCTGGATAGCGCTCCACAGAAACCAAAAGCCTGGATAGTGCACCGCTCAATTCAGATTGCGCCGCCTGAAAATTGGCGATTTTTTCCGGACTCAAATCATCTGCATTCACTTGGATACCCGTAGCTTTGCTTCGAGCTTCTATAACCTGCGTGAGGGTTTCCTGCTCAAAATCGGCGTAGCCCTGCACGGTGCTTACGATATTTGGAATTAAATCGCTGCGGCGTTGGTACTGCGTCTCTACCTGTGCCCAGCTAGATGTTATGGCTTCTTCTTTCTCCACCATGGAGTTGTAACCACAGGAACTCAATGTTACTGCGGCCAGAAGAAAAAGAATGAATTTTCTCATGTTCGTTTTTTTATTTAATCAGTGACACGCTTCGCTTGATGAATTTGCTCATGGCTTCACCCTTGAGCATATTCTGCGAAAGCATTGCCAAGTCTACTACCTGAGCAATCAGGTCTTTCTTTTTGGCTTCGTCTTTCTCGTTAGCTATTTCACCAATTATTTCGTGGTTAGAATTTACTACAAGGTTATACATTTCAGGCATTGCACCAAACATATTTCCACCACCGGTCATCTGCTGCTCTTTCATGCGGCGCATAAACTCGGCCTGTGTGATAATCATGGGCTGATCTTTTTCGCTCATCGACTCAAACTGTACGGTAAATTTCTCTTTTTCTACCGTTGATTCAATAAACGGCTTTAAGGCCTCCTGTTCTTCTTCAGATAGTTTGGACGGTATCGCTTCTTCTTTTTCAATCAGTTTGTCCATGGTGTCGGCGTCTACCCGGGCAAAGCTCAGGTTTTCTGATTTTTGCTCCAGCTTGCTAACCAGGTGGCTTGTTAGCGGACTCTCCATCACCACTACGTCGTAGTTTCTGTTCTGGGCTGTTTCGATAAAGCTGTGTTGCTCTTTCTCTTCGTTGGCGTAAAGCACCACTACCTTATTGTCTTTATTGGTTTGGTTGGCTTCAATTTTTGCGCGGTATTCATCGAGGGTGTAGTATTTTCCATCTACCGATTTAAAGAGATAAAACCTGGAAGCCTTTTCGTAGAATTTTTCGTCGGTCAACATTCCAAATTCGATGAAAATCTTGATGTTATCCCATTTTTTCTCGAAATCGGCACGGTCGTTTTTGAACATACTGCTCAGCTTGTCGGCCACCTTTTTGGTGATGTGCGAAGATATTTTCTTCACGTTGCTGTCTTCCTGAAGGTAAGATCGGGATACGTTTAGCGGAATGTCTGGAGAGTCGATTACGCCGTGAAGGAGCGTAAGAAATTCGGGAACGATATTCTCTACATTATCGGTGATAAACACCTGATTGCTGTAGAGGCTAATTTTATTTTTTTGCATCTCAATATTGTTCTTCAACTTGGGGAAGTACAATATTCCGGTAAGGTTGAAAGGGAAGTCTACGTTGAGGTGAATGTGAAACAGCGGCTCCTCAAAAGTCATGGGGTAGAGCTCGCGGTAGAAGTTTTTGTAGTCTTCGTCCTTGAGTTCTGCGGGCGGCTTGGTCCAGGCTGGGTCTGTGTTGTTGATGATCTTGTCTTCAACAATCTTGGTTTCCTTACCACCTTCCACTTCTTTTCCCTCGGCGTCTTTTTCTTTTTCAGTGCGCTCGTTGGTACCGAACTTAATAGGCACAGGGAGAAATTTGCAATATTTACTTAGGATGGTGTCCAACCTACTTTCGCTTAAAAATTCTTCAGAGTCTTTGGCAATGTGAAGCACCACGTCGGTTCCCTTGGTTTTCTTCGACGTTTCTTCCATGGTGTAATTCGGGCT
>JAIVHP010000083.1 GCA_020201045.1 Flavobacteriales bacterium | reverse complement strand
TCAAATCGCGCATTTTGGGCATCAACTCCTTCTCCAAATCTTTAGCAGCTTGGCGGGTATTTTTCCCACTTACCACAATATAAGCCCCATCCAGACTGTAATGACGCTGAAAAAAATTTGAAAGCACTTCGGGCGTAATCTCTTCGTAAAGCGATGGGTGCATTTTATCGCGGTAAGGCGAATGCGGAAACATGAGTTCTGCAAATTGCAGTCGGCACATAAACTGCACTTTTTCCAGATTGATATTCAATGCGCTCTTTGCCCGTCGTTTGTAAATACCCAATTCCCTTTCGGGGAAAATGGGGCAAGTAAGGATATCGGTAAAAATATCCAGCGTATTTGAAAGGTGCTTGTTTAAAGTAACCAGAGAAACTTCACTGCGGTCTTTGGTGATATCCGAACCGACGTGTGCTCCTAAAAAATCAAGCTTTTCGGAAATTTCATCTGAACTGTAATTTTCGGTTCCTTCCTTCAACATATTGACCACAGAAGTAGCTTCCATGCCCTTTTTTTCGAACCGCGTGCCCGCAGGAAAGACAACATCGATCTTTACGATGTCTTGCGTACCACCTTCCACCAGGTAAACCGGAGTTTTCCCGATGTAGCCCGAGGGCTCGATGTTCATTTCGGGCATTTCCTGAATTGCATTTAGTACAGGTGGACTATCTCTCAAAATTTTCATGCGTTATTTTTCTTCGGTTTATACCTCAGTTCCTTCATCGCGGGGTTTGAGAATACGGATTTGGCCACCCGCTGAATGTCGGCTGCAGTGACCTCGCGGTATCTCTTTACCACGCCATTTACATCATTTGCATCGCCCAAAAGCTCGTAATATGCCAGGTTCATCGCTTTATTTATCGCCGAGATTTCGGAAAACACATGCTGCGACTCAAATTTGTTCTTCACCTTTTCGAGTTCGTTTTCACCAACTTCGGCGGATACGAGTTTGTCCACTTCGGCCATAACCGCATCCTTCACATCGTCAAAAGACTTTCCTTCATTTAGCATTCCCGAAATAACGAGCAGTCCGGGGTCTATACTTCCCGTGATGTAGCACGAAATAGAAGTAAACAATTCCCGATCTGCAACCAGTGCCTTGTAAAGTCTGGCCGACTTACCCCGGCTCAGGATGTCGGTCAGGAGATCTATAGCGGGATAGTCGTCTGAATACCTATCGGCCATTGGCCAGGCAAAATACACCGCAGCCTGTGGTACATCTGCAAAAACTTCTTCGCACTCGTAACCGCCGGAGCCATTTTCTGCGGGGAGCTTGCGCGAAGCCTTTGCATCAGATGCAATGCTTCCAAACCAATGATTCACCTTTTCGTAAATCTCCTGTGGCTCCACATTTCCCGCTACCACCAAAATGGCATTTGAAGGTTGGTAGTGCATTTTGAAAAACCGCTTTACATCGTCTAGTTCAGCATCTTCAATATGATCGATCGACTTACCGATGGTCGCCCACTGGTAAGGGTGATCTTTGTAAGCCATGGGTCTCAGCTTGAGCCAAACATCTCCGTAAGGTTGATTGAGGTAGCGCTGTTTAAACTCTTCGATCACAACTTTTTTCTGAACAGCCAAACTTTGTGGCGAGAAGGCCAGGCTTAGCATTCGGTCTGATTCCAGCCAAAAGGCAGTATCGATATTCTCTACGGGAATGGTGATGTAATAATTGGTGAAATCGTTGTTGGTAAAGGCGTTATTGTTTCCGCCAGCTCGCTGCAGCGGAGTGTCAAAATTCGGCACATTCACGCTTCCGCCAAACATCAAATGCTCAAAAAGGTGGGCAAATCCCGTTTGATTAGGATTCTCGTCGCGCGCACCAACATCGTAAAGGGTATTCACCGCCGCAATAGGCGTACTCTCATCGCGATGTACCAATAATCTCAATCCATTTTTTAGCGTAAATCGCTCGAATTCTATCATTTGCTCTTACACTTTTATTTTGTTCATCCTGACTTGGGTGGCTCTAAAGTCGCTTAGTATTTCGTCAATAATACTTTTTGCGGGCATCAGGTTTTTAATCTGAGCCGATACCTGGCCAATTTCCAGTTCGCCCTGATCTAAATCGCCTTCAAACATTCCCTTTTTGGCCCTTCCTCTGCCGAGCAAGGCCGCAAGTTCAGCTTTTTGCGCTCCACTTTGACAGGCATCTAACACATCCTGGTAAAAACTGTTTTTGATTAGCCGAACAGGTGCCAGCTCCTTCAGTGTTAATACCGTGTCTCCCTCAGCGGCGGCGATCACGCGTTTCTTAAAATTCAGATGTGCTGAACTCTCTTCAGATGCTACAAATCTGGAACCAATTTGCACGCCGTCGGCACCGAGAGCCATAGCTGCAAACATTGCACTGCCGGAGCCTATGCCACCGGCGGCAACAACGGGTATTTGCACCGCTTGCCTCACCTGTGGAATCAAACACAGGGATGTGGTTTCTTCCCTGCCATTGTGTCCACCTGCTTCAAACCCCTCGGCAATTACACCATCTACCCCGGCATCTTCGGCTTTTTTAGCAAACCTGGCACTGCTCACCACATGAAATACAATCACCCCTCGTTCTTTGAGTAAGCCCGTGAGTTTTGCCGGATTTCCGGCAGAAGTAATGACGACGGGAACTTTGTGTTTAAAAATAGATTCCAGGTGCTTATCGATATCGGGGTAAAGCAGTGGAATATTTACCCCAAACGGCATAGATGTCGCTGCTTTGCACTTGGCAATGTGTTCATCGAGTATTTCGGGATACATGGAACCCGAACCAATTACCCCGAGCGCACCGCTGTTTGAACAAGCCGAAGCGAGCTCCCACCCGCTACACCATACCATTCCGGCCTGGATGATGGGGTGCTCAACACCGAGTAAATTGCATAATTTATTCATAGGGTTTGAATATGATTCCGCGAAATAACGAAAAACTAAGGTTCTAAACCCCTGTGCCTATATCTCCGTAAAAAGAGTTTTCACATACACTGAGTTCACGAACTTCTGAAAATCCGAATAACAATCGAATTTAGTTACCCTATGAGCATTGCTGCTATTATCTATTTTGATAACTGATATTTAGGGTCTGCTGATTTATTCGAGAGCTAGCCCATTTGACACCGATTTCTGCTCAGCGGACATTGACACCAGGCCAAAGAAAAGAAGAAAAATCGGCGGATTTCGAGCCATTTTTTAAGGGCACATAAAAAAGCTTTCGCTTTTTCGGCTACTTTCATCAACTTATTCAAGTTCATGACCATCAGTATTGCATTGATCCATGATTCGGAGGTTTCCGGGAGCCTTGCCATGATCTTGTTTAATACCGAAAGCATTCACGTAATATTCCAATTAATTTAGACTAAACGTCTATTGCATCGGCATTAAACAATAATGGGAAATAACCCCGAAGTAATGCTGAGGGGTATTGCAAATGGACCGGGTTCTAGTCAGAATTTATTAGTAAGCGGCGACAACGATTACCTTGCTTTCTCCACAGGTCAATCCCTTAGTGTGATTAATGAAATTTACCCAACGGAAATAGAAGCTTTTCATTTTGCTGATCCATATATGGGTGTTTTGGTTTTGGGAGGACATAATATTCGCCGAACCGATTACGTTGGGAGTAGCTGGGACATTGTTCTACCCGTTGATTACACCACAAACTTTGTAGAAGTAAACGATGTTTTTACCAGCGAAACAGGTAAAGCATTGCTTGTAGGGAAAAAGAGTACCAACCCCTTTTTCGTAGAAGTAGATCAATTGGAGTCAAGTGGAGATTTTGATGGAGATATGGATGTTGATATCGATGATTTTAACGAGATTTATAGCGCTTCTTTTGATATCCCATCAGGTAGCAGCCTCGTATTACGAGATATCGATATAAATCCGGATGTGGGTGACTTTGGATATATGGTTGGCAATAATTCATTGATGTTTGGCTTAAATTACAACGGTATAGATCCTCCACAGCTTGATTTTATACCCTTTTTCGGAACTGTGGGGTTACCCACTAGTTACGACATGCGTGCTGTGCATAGTTTCGTGAATGGCGCGGCTATGGTGGTAGGCGAGGATAAAGCGTTTTTGTTCAGGGGTGGCGCATGGGAAGAAAACGTAACTCCTTTTGGACTCAATGGACTTGAATTAATGGACGTTTATTGGAGAGATGATCTAAACGGTTACATCGTTGGGAAATACAATGACGGTGATGACGACCGCCCATTGTTTCTTCGTTCTGTCGGGGTTTCACTTACCCCCAATGGACCTAGCGGTGTGGGATGGAGCAGTCCTTACAACATCAATAACGACATCGTAAATCCATTTCAAATAGACGACAATCTCGTAGGAGCAACCATAAATCACATTGAGATGCCTACTAAATACGACGGCGTTTTTGCAGGTGAATTGAGTTCTTCCTTTTTTAATCCAACACCATATCCTTATGTACGCCACTTTCACGATGAAAGCCAGGAGTATAGTACCCATTTTTATTATGACAAACTAGGTAGACTTGTGCTTTCTCAGAATGTAAAACAACACAGACAGGGTGATGGCAGTTTGGCTAATGAAGAATACGCTTATACGCGCTACGATGAACTCAATAGAATTGTAGAAACCGGGGTAATTGAAGATACAAATGGCGAATTCTACAATATATTTGGATCTGGTGTAGGTGGTGCGTTCAATGCCAATGTAATTGATGATTTACAGCTAGAGAATTTTTTAGCGATAGGAGTAAAACGCGAAGTTTCCAAAACGATCTACGATGAAGCTGCGGAATTTGGGAGCTGCACAGAACCTATAGTGCAAGAAAATTTAAGAAATAGAGTTGCTTCCAGAATTTATATTGATGACATGTCTGCCCCTTTAAATTCATGTCAATTAACAGATGCTGAAAATACTGTTCACGACTATGATAATGCCATTCACTACTCTTATGATATACACGGTAATGTAAATTCCATGTATGTTGAAATCGGAAGTTTGAATGAATTAGATGCCAATCAAAGGCTAAAGAAAATTGATTACAAATACGATCTGGTAAGCGGCAACGTCAAGGAAGTGATTTATCAAGATGGCCTTCCAGACATGTTTGCACATCGCTACTCTTACGATGCTGAAAATAGGATTAAAGCTGTTATGACTAGCACGGATGGAAATGTTTGGGATCGGGATGGTAAGTACTTTTATTATGACCACGGACCGCTTGCCCGAATAGAAGTTGGAGAAAATCAAGTCCAGGGAAGTGATTTTGCCTACACTTTGCAAGGTTGGCTTAAGGGTATGAATAGTACAACACTTAACGCAGACAGGGACATGGGGCACGATGGAAAAGCGGGGCACGTAAATGCTGGATTTGCCAGAGATGTGTACGGTATGAGTTTGGGATATTACAATGATGCCAACAACAGGGATTACAAACCTATTGATGAAGCTGGACATTGGACAACGGTCGATACGAGATTTGAATCTGAAGTTTTAAGTAGCGATCTTTTGGCTGAACGGCATAATCTATACAACGGCAATATTGGACATAGCGTAAACACGCTCGTTAATCCTGAAGATATGAGCCCGCAGCCATTGGGGAATGGATACGTTTATGATCAACTTCA
>JAIVHP010000254.1 GCA_020201045.1 Flavobacteriales bacterium | reverse complement strand
GCTTTACGTGTTTACCGGCCTAGACGAGCACGCCAACCTTCTGGAAGATTTAGGAAAATTCAAAAAAGGCAGGGCTTGCATATACGTGAAAACACTAGCAGACATCGACCAAGAACAACTGAAGATGTTGATGAAAAAAACCATCCAATACCTGAATGAGAAGTACGATGTTTATTTGGAGTGATCACACGCTAATATTCCTTTGAAAATTCACAGCAAACAAATACCCCACTCGACCTATATTTTCACTTTGAGATAACGAGTCGTTTCACGAATCTTTCCCGGTTTCCCTGAAACTCCACAAAGTATATGCCTTCGGACAAATGGGAAAGTGGCAAAAACGAAGGCTGAGAATGGTTTGCCGCAGTACTCCACATCAATTTGCCCGTAAGGTCTATCACGCGTACGCTTCTCCACTCTGTATCCGTTTCTATTTGAAACAGACCCGAACCCGGGTTCGGATAAAGTCGGGGTTGGTTTTGAGCTTCTTCATTCGTACCGGTAAGGGTAAGTGGTTCTCCCAATAGCCGTGTGAGGGCGCCGGTAGATTGACCGTTGTATCCCCAAAACCGCCCGGCGACGAAAATATTACCATCGGGAGTGACAGAAACATCCGTTCCGGGATAATTCAGCCCCGAACCCGTTGTCCAGGATTCATCAAAGCTACCATCGGCATTGAGCCGCACGATACTTCCATAGCTCTCGTCACCCGCTTCTTCAAACCACCCCACCACAAGAATTTTTCCGTCGGGCTGTAAAGTCATCCGCTCCAGCCGGGTAGTGAGTACATTATTCACATTCAACTGCGTGATGGCGCCATTAAATCCCGTGTCAAGCGAACCATCTGAGTTTAGCCGACATATTCGGCCAACAGTTGTGCCACCATATTGAGTAAATGAGCCGATGATCAAAATTTTACCGTCGTTGAGTACTTGAATATCCCTCACGGAGCCATTCAGGGCGTCAACGGCGCTATTGAAATCTTCGTCGGGTTGGCCATTTTCTTCAAGACGTTGAAAAGTGTGAAAAATCTCGTCAAACGTTCCCACCGGTCCCGCTACCAATATTTTGTTGTCTGCCTGTACCCTGATGGTGTGGATTCGACCGTTGCTAAAGTTGTAAGCCGCTCCGTTGTAGGGGTGTTCAAAACTGGGATCTGCTGTGCCATCTGCATTCAGCCGGGATAAATACCGGGTTTGACTTCCCTGAAAATTTTCAAACTCTCCACCGACGAGAATTTTATCGCCCTGAGCCGCTACGGAATGCACCAATAGGTTTCCACCACTAAATCCACTCCCCGGGCTGAAGCTACTAGTAGAGCCGAGAAGGATCTTTCCATCATCCAGTAATTCAATATCGCGAACGATTCCGTTGCAGGGGTAGTTTGCATTGAAAGCAGAATTTAAGCTGCCGTCGGCATTTACGTAGAGCAAACTCCCGTTTTGCGCGCCGTTGAAGCTTATGAAATCACCCCCTACCAAAGCACCGCCATCTTCCATAGCGCGCACCCGAATGGTGCTAAACAGCACGGGGTTGGCTTCCAGCCCTTCTCCGGGATTAAATTCGGGATCGAGGGAGCCGGGCGGTAAAGTTTGTGCAGACACCAATCCTGCGGTAAAAATCATCATTAAAATCGCGTAGCTTCTATACTTCATGGTTATTTTGTTTTAAAATTTAGCTTTTTCAATACTGCCTAAAAGTACATCGCCGCCAAACTGGAATATTCAGGGAAAACCCTGAATTTGTCGATAAGGGGTTTTTAGAATTTCACTTTGCTTTGGATTCACTGATGCCCCTTCTTTCAGACAAGTTCGTTGGGGAAGAAACTGGCGTTGAACATTAACCACTTAACCTTCACGAGAATTTACTAAGTTTGAGCATCGGCTTCAAAGCCACATTATTAAAATAGAGACTGAGCATGATTGTAAGAAGGCGATTTCAACTCCACACAGCCATAAGGTACTCGTGGAAAAACATATTGATCAGTCTCTTTTGCGCATCGCTTGCGTATTTTTCGCACTACTTTTTTGGAGCCAAGGCCGTTGTGGTTCCCATTCCCGTTGTTGCTATTCTGGGTACCGCATTGGCGATTATTCTGGGATTTAAAAACTCATCGGCCTACGAAAGGTGGTGGGAAGCGCGAAAGATTTGGGGTGGAATTGTAAATGAAAGTCGAACCCTTACACGCCAGGTGCTCACCATTGTAGATCCCAAAAACGTTCCGCAGCAATTGTGGGACGAAAGCATACAAGTGGTGCAGAGGCAACTGGCGTGGATTCACGCACTGCGGCTCCAACTGCGCAACTCTACCGATGAAAAGGATTGGAAAGAAAATGTGGCCGGCAATTTAAGTGAAGCTGATTACGCGCTTATTTCTCAGAAATCAAACAAGGTAACCTGGCTGGCCATGCTTCAGGGCGATCAGATAAAAGAGATGAATGTGCGCGACGACCTCGATACCTTTAGCTACATCCAAATGGACGATACGCTCACGCGCCTAACCGACCTGCAGGGA
>JAIVHP010000082.1 GCA_020201045.1 Flavobacteriales bacterium | reverse complement strand
CTTTAATGATCTGCTCTTTTCCGTCAAGGCCTATCCGAAAAACCTTAATCGTTCCTCTATTTATGCAAAACAGACCCATGGGCCGGGTGCCTTCGTGAAAAAGTGCCTGCCCTTTGCGATAACGGGTGCAGGTTTTATGCGCGTCGAGGGTAACGATTTGTTTACCCGATAATGAAGCAAACATAGAGCGATGGTGCGACTGACAAAGTTCACAGCCCTGCGGCACTTCGGTGGCTATATTTTTCATTTCGGGGCTCACTCTGAGATTAGGTGATTTTAATTTTGTACAAAACTAATATAGAAATATAAGAATTGTCTTAAAAATGATAGCAAAGAAATTCGGCAAAACTTTACCTTGGCGCTACAAGGGAAAAGATATCCCGCCAAAACAACTTCGGATGATACGCAAACTGTTTCTCATATTTCTGTCGGCCGGCTTTGGCTATTGCTCAAGTGTAAGTGCTCAGGTGAGCTTTAGCGAAGGATCTTTCCGGGAATTGGTAGAAGAAGCCGCCAAAACCGACAAATTACTTATGGTAGACGCCTACACCGATTGGTGCGGCTGGTGCAAGGTGATGGATCGGGAAACCTTTAGCGACAGCCTTGTGGGCGAATATGTAAACCCGAGAATGGTGAGCACAAAGGTGAATATGGAAGAAGGGTTTGGTATAGAGCTCGCTATGAAATACCGGGTTTCGTCATACCCGCAATACCTGTTCTTCGACGGGGAAGGCAACCTGGTTAGCCGACTTTCCGGATTTATGGAGCCGGGGCCTTTTATGGAAAAACTGCAAGTCGCGCTAAGTCCCGAAAACTACCTTCCCACTTCGCAGGAGCCGTTGAAATTCGACATGGACTACCCGGAATTCTACAAAACATCTTTCCTAAAGCGGAAGGATCGCTCCTACCCATCTGCCGAAGAGCTGATGGCGTGGCTAAATTCCCGCGAATCGCTTACCGACGAAGTGACCTGGGGCGTGGTAACGCGTTTTGTAAACAACGGCGACTACGTGGATAGCATAACTGCAAAAAAGGATGAACTGGTTAACCTTTACGGGAAAGAAGAAGTCACCGCTAAGTTTTCGTCCTTTATTTTTTCGGATGTAAAAAGTGCAATCAAATCGGGCGACAGGGCGATGCTAAACGAAGCACTGAGAAAAGCCGACCGCATATTGGGCGCCGAAGCGGAGTCGTATAAAACGCGCTATAAAATGTATTACTACCAAATGACGCAAGACTGGGAAAACTACGCCGCTCTTGGATTGGAGCAGGCAAAAAACGGTGCTGAACCGGCAGCGTTAAACCAAATGGCCTGGGCCATTTACGAAAACTGCGAAGTGGAATCGGCTATTAAAAAAGCCATAAGCTGGATGAAGCCGGTGGTAGAAAATACCGAAAATGCACCTTATGCACACCTAGATACCTACGCCGCACTTTTGTATAAATCCCGCGATAAAGAAAAGGCGATGAAATTTGCCCGGCTCGCCATTGCTAAAGCCGAAGAAGAAGGCGAAGATGCCGCAGCAACCGAAGAACTGCTCGTGAAAATTGAAGGGTTGAAGTAGGGAAATCGGAGATGCCTGGTGATACGCAGATCGCTATTGAGCTGAAACGAGACAAGAACAAAATCATTTTGGAATAATCCTGTTCCAACAAACTTCAATTATGTTTAAAATCAACCCACAGGAAAGGACTATTTCAAACCTTCTTACCCTTTAAGTTTTTCCGCAATCTTCTTTGTAAGACCAGCTACATCAGTAATAAGCGGGAAAGTCCATTATTATCGTTTTGTATCTGCACAGATAAAGGACAACCAGCCCCTAAGAAAACACCAATTGATTTTCTGTTTTGAGACAAGGCTTGTTGTATATAACCTATCTGTTTATATGCATCATGCTTCAAAATATTTTTATCTTATTCTTAATAATCCTCCGTTGAGACAACTTCTTCCAAATTTCTCTTAAATCATCTACTCCTATTTTACTCAGTTTTTCTTTTCTGAACTAAACTTATCCTTCACTTCATATTGAAAATAAGCGCCATGTGAAGGAGCATTGATCAACCCTGTGTACACCTTTTCTGGCACATCAAAATACTGATAAATGGTTCCATTGTGAAATTCCACTTCCAGGATCATTCTCTCCTTGTCATACCCCACAGACGCAATATTGGATGATGCCAGTGGAGAGCGAACCATGCCAGATTTATTGACCGAGGCGAAAACCTTCAATAGCTTCTTGCCCAATTCGGTCGTGTAGTATTGTTGGATTTTGCTGGTAGGTTTATCAGGATGGGTTGGAGTCAGCCACTTTATATCCACAATTGGTTTAATGTAATTGTTGAAATTTCTGGTATTATTGAACAGCCCAATATGTTCTAATATTTCGGCCCGACTTTTCGGTAGTTGACAGAAACTAATTACATTAAGGTGCAGGCTCTGCAATTCCACACCCAACTTAGTTCCTACTTGGTCCCAACTTAGTTCACCCCCTGACCTAAGATAGCTATTTATATCACTTAATGAATTGATTTTCTGTTCTTCACTTATGTCTCTTCTTGGTTCTTTCCGGGAGACTAAGACATTATTTGCGAGCGGATGAACCAGCAAGGTGCACAGAAAATAGCTCCTTTCTTCATCCGTTTCGAAGGATGGTTCAGTCGAACCATTTTTTTCCATACTCCTATAAATAATAGGCAAGCCTGTGCCCCTTCCTTCCGTCAGTTTCAACTCCTTGAAATAATCTCCCAGCTTTCGGTTGCGATATTCACGGGTAATAATCCGTTGCTTTTGTTGTAGCATTTTCTTATCAACGGGTGGCATTGGCCCCGGAAAATTCAAAATTTCAATTTTATCATCCAGAATCTGAATTTCTACCGGGTTGGGACGTTTGTAACTTTTATGATATACGGCATTGACAAGCGCCTCTTCAATGGCCTGATAAGGGTAATTAAAAAAGCGTACAGCCTCGGGCTTTTTATCACTTTTGGTGATGACTTCTTCAATAATATTGCTTTTGAAAAAGTCCAGAACATCTCTAACCTGGTTCTGGACAGGGCCTCTAAATATTTTCTCGGTATAATTCTTCCCAACCTTTCCTTTATGGATAACTACATCTATTCGAGCACCCTCGAAAAAATCATCAGGGTTTCCATTGAAAAGTAACAATCCGGCATTTGTCGGTTTAAGGTTTTCACCTGGGCCTTTAACAATCTTCATTTGTTTGCATAGATCCCTAAAAGGAATTTTTGAGCTTTCCTCATACAAGGAGCTCATGATCTGCCTCAAATGCGCCTGAATAAGCCTGAGGTCAAGGTCTTCCAAACTTGACTGATGGTTGATCCTATCATCGAAGGGAATCCTGGCCGTTAGCTCCAACAATTTCCGCTCATCTTCCGAACCTTCCTTTACTTTGATGGTTTTTGAGCCTCGCCTGATATACCAGGCCTTTTCCCTTCTTTTGGCGCTTAAGCTTACCGGTGTTTTGTAAGGTCTTAAATCGCCTGCAGGAGACCAGATAACCAGTATATGCTTGTTATCTACTACATGATGTTGTGAAACAGGACAGTAATCCGGAGAAATTTTATAAGATAATTCAATTAATTTTTTCTGTATAATGTCCACTTGGTTGTGGGGTCCAATCCGGCAGGAGGCAATTTTGCAACACCACTTACTTCTTCCACTCCGATAATTAAATACCCCCCATCAAGATTGTTGATATCATTGGCAAAAGCACAGATGGAATGAAGGATTTTTTCCGGATTCCAACCTTTTTTGAGTTCAATACGATCCCATTCAATGGTATTGCCATGAAGTAATTCATCGATATTTACAGGTAGTGCCATCTATGAATAATTCGTTTTAGGAATCCGGTTATAAAGCATTTCATGTATTCCATTTGGGAACAACTCATCAAACCAATGCCAAATTGCAAACCGATCGGTCCCTTTTGGCCAAATATAGAAATCAACATCAATGCACTCTTCCTCATCGATGGGGATGTCCGTGAAAGCGTACCATAAATTTCTTAATTCATCCTCATCCATCTTTCTTTAAGCTTTTTAAATACTTGATTTTCTCCTCTGCCACTTTAAGGATTTCATTTGGATTTTCCTCTTGCATTAAATCGTAGGCCACTTTGTCGCTGAGTAAAATCAAACCAAGTGTTTCAGTATCTACTTTAAATAACTTTGCCAAAACAATGATCATTTCTTTGTTTGCAGACCGTTCGCCTCTTTCAATCTTGCTCAGTGTGGACGGATCAATGTCCAGTACTGCGGCAACTTTCCTCAATGGAAGCCCATTCTCTTCTCTTAACTTCCTTATGTGTTGGCCAAAAGATTCTTTAATGGTCATTTCTATATTTTTCTTGAAATAATATTTTGGACATTTTTTGTCAAACTTACGATAATTTATTTACTCCCTGTATTTCTCCGGCGTAAAATTTGGCTCATTCTCAACCCGAATAGCTGTCGTTGGCTCTATCGCGACAAATGAACATTGACAGAAAAAATTAAAAACATTGGATATCTAAAAATCGAAATTAGCATTGGATGTAGGGTCGGGCTCTGCAAAACAGCAGAGTGGGTTTCGGTTTTCGCCTATGCGGTCAAATCGCCTATCCATAGATTGGCAAAAAATCCCCAAACCAGAGCAAATGCGCGGTTGCACACCCTTCTAAAAATCCCAACCGCAGCGGACGAGGCTGTCTACCGGAAGATCGTTTCTTAGAACGAGTCGATGGATCAGATGTCTTCGATCAAGCCAAAGGCAGGACGAAGATCCTCACAGAAGGAATGATGGCCGACTGAATGGGCAGCAGCAAAACAAACATCTAAACGATATAAACACGCCATATCTACCATTAAAAAATGCCGCCCCGAAATAATTTGAGGCGGCATTTTACTCCCTTTGGGTAATTCTATTTCTTATTTCTTTACTTTCTTCGGCTTTACCGGCTGTACAAAGTCGTCTTTATCAATTAACTCTTCTTTGCCGAGGTAGGTCCAAAAAATCTCATCGCCGTAATTTCTCAAAACCTTGTTCAGGTCTTCCAGATCGGCATCGAGAACAATTTCCGTAAACTTATCTGCCATTCTCCAATCGCCCTGAATCTCACTTACGCCCAGCGACATGGCGATGGAGTTATTGGTTTCCTGACCCATGTAATAATTTGTAAGGAAGGATTGCTTTTTGCCTTTTAGTTCGTCCGGATCCAAACCTTCTGTTTTCACCTTGTTTAGCTCTTCTATCATTACTTCAATACTCGCTTTTGGATCGGTGGTAGAGATGTATATCTCATTCATCGGTCGCGCCTTGTAACCCGTAGCTCTTGCTGATGGTGCGTAAGATAGGCTGCGCTTTGTTCTCAACTCTTCAAAAAATCGATCGTACAGTATGCTAAAAGCGAGTGAATTGTGCACAGACTCTTCTGTTCCGCGTTTTGGAGCGTCGAAAATTCCCTTTACGTAATTCGTTTCAATTTTGCGGTCTTCCACATAGAGCCCCTTGCTCACTTTGTCGCCCCGGTATAGTTCTTTGGGGGCTGTACCTTCGGGCTCCAGGGCTTCGGGCGAACCGGAGGGGAATTTCTCGTAATCGGTACCTTCCCACGCTTTGCTCATCGACAGCCGGCCGAGCTGCGCATCTGGATTTGAAACAGATTGCTTGCTGGCCGTAACGAGTTGATCGCGAAATACGTCGAACTCAGTCTGCCGCCACGCGGGATTCGTAATTGATTTTGCAAATAGTTCCCAGCTCTTGTCCCAGTGAAGTTTCACACAGGTTAAGCTCAAGTTTGCGTAGTCGTAGCCCGCGTTGGCATTTAAACGCGCTCCCACTTTTTCGGCGGCGGCGTTGAATTCCTGTTTCGTCATGCTATCGGGGCCCGACTGTACCGCCAAATTCAGCGCCAGAGATTCAATTCCTTCTTTCTCCTTGCTGTAATTGGATGTACCCCCCAGCACAAAAAGTCGGGCACTAACCGTACCCTTTACCGAATGGCGCAGAATTACTTTCAGGCCGTCTACTTCAAACTCATCGGTTTGCGGTTCCTGTTCGGCAAGAGCCAACGTTGAAACTACCGTTGCTGCCGCGAGTAAAATTGATTTTATCTTAAACATATCTTCTAAGGTCTTTTGAATTACATTGAAACGGGTTCGATCTCTTCTATTTCCATAGAAGCCTTCATGGCCGGAGAGAGGAGAAGTCCGGTGACGTTTGGCTGACCGTGAATGTATTTTTTAACGTAGGCCTTAATATCATCTCGCGAAACGGCCTTTAAATTATCGATGTAATTTACGTAGTAGTCTAAGTCTGCCGATGCCCACCAAAAGGTGAGAGAGTGAACAAAATCAGAAGTGCTTTCACGGGAGTATATATCTTGAATAGCCAACTGGTTCTTGGCGGCTTCCAATTGGTCATTGGTAAAGTAATCGTCGTCGGCCCAAAGGGCTATTTCCGCTTCAAGCGAATCAACTGCCGCTTCCATATTCTGGGGGTTTGGAACAAAGAACAACTGGATTGGCCCAATGTGTTTCAAGGTTTGGTAACCTCCGCCTGCCTGATAAGCCAATCCCGACTCAACGAGGTTTCGCTGAAACCTGCTAGATTGCAGACCCAGCATGGTATGGAATACATCGGCGGCATAAGTCGCTTTGGGATCTTCGTCTACACTTGGCCCGTGCAAGCCAATCATCATAATCGGAACCTGAGCATTTTCACTCTCGGTAATATACGATTGAGATTCTTTGAGTGGCTCAAATTCCGGTATAGGGTATTTCTCAAAAATGTCAAAATCGCTCGGCTCCCAATCGCCGTAAATACGCTTCACCTTTTTCTCCACTTCTTCGCGATCTACAGCACCGGCCACCACAATAAGCGTATTATTGGGATAGTAGTACTTTTCTTGTATAATCTTCATTTTTTCAGGCGTAGCCGAGAGAATAATGTCGTGATCGCCGATGGTGTTTTTACGGCTGTAATTGTCTTTCCAAAGATGCCTGTCCATATCCTCACTTAGAAAAAAAACCGGATTGGATTCTGCGCGCTGAAACTCACCGTCTACCACAGGATTTTCATTGGTCATTTCTTCTTGTAGAAAAAGCGGGTAGCGGATGGCAGAATTCATAAAATCCAGCCCTTCTTCGAGTTTGCTATTGCTTAGGGTAATAAAATAATTCACCCGCTCTGAACTGGTTGTTCCGTTAAACGAGATACCGAGTTCATTCACGCGCTCCATAAATTTTTCCTGAGAAGGGATGTCTTTATTGGCTTTGAAGAACATGTGCTCGTAAAGGTGCGAGAGCCCGTCGTATTCGGGATCTTCTGTATACGCCCCGTTGTGCACGGCCAGCTCTATAGTCGCCAGCGGAACGCTTTGATCTTCAATTACGAGAAGTTCCAGTCCGTTGTCTAGCGTGGTGTAATGAAAATTTTTGGGCAGTTTGTTCTGCGCCTGGATTGCC
>JAIVHP010000081.1:8379-14111 GCA_020201045.1 Flavobacteriales bacterium | reverse complement strand
GCATATTTCATTTAATTGAGCAAAGCCTATTTCCGCGCAGCCTATTTCAATAACGCCCATTCATCTTCTATTCCAAAAAAATGTTAGCTTCACGGCGCAAAGGAAAAATGCATACTTTATGAAAACCATTATCACATCGCTGAGCATCTGTCTCGGCCTGTTTATTCTGGGCTGTACTCCAGACACAGAAACAGACAGCTCAAAGTACAATTTTAAAACCGTTGAAGGAGATCCGCTCCAGACTAAAATCTACACCTTAGACAACGGACTGGAAGTGTACATCTCCGAAAACAAGGAAGAGCCGCGCGTAGTGGCGCAAATTGCCGTTAAGACGGGAAGCAAGCAAGATCCCGCCGATGCAACTGGTCTCGCCCACTACCTGGAGCACATGCTCTTTAAAGGCACATCGCAAATCGGCACGAAAGACTGGGAGAAAGAACAAGTCTTGCTCACGGAAATTAGCGATTTATACGAAGAGCATCGAAATACCACCGATGCCGAAAAGCGGAAAATGATCTACGCCAAAATCGACAGTATTTCGGGCGTGGCGGCAGATTTTGCCATCGCAAACGAATACGACAAAATGGTTGGCTCACTTGGAGCTCAAGGCACCAACGCCTACACCTGGTACGAGCAAACGGTTTACATCAACGACGTCCCGGCAAACGAACTCGAGAAATGGGCGATGGTGGAATCAGAGCGGTTTAAAGAATTGGTGCTTCGCCTTTTCCACACCGAGCTGGAAGCCGTTTACGAAGAATTTAACCGTACCCTCGATAGCGACAACCGTCAGGCTTACTACGCCATGATGGAAGAGCTCTTTAAAAATCACCCCTACGGAACGCAAACCACCATCGGAACAAGCGAACACTTGAAAAACCCATCGATGGAGAAAATTCACGCCTACTTCAAAGACCGCTACAAGCCGAATAATATGGCCATCGTCCTTTCGGGAGATGTAAATCCCGATAGCGCAGTGGCAATCATCGAAGAATATTTTGGCGATTACCAAAAAGGCGAAGTTCCCGCGTTTGAATACGAAGAAGAAGATCCGATTACCGAACCTATCGTAAAGGAAGTTACCGGCGTAGAATCTGAATTTGTTACCGTTGGTTACCGCCTGCCAGGCGCCGGCACACCGGAAGCAATGAAGTTGGAAATAGTAGACGGAATACTTTCCAATGGAAAAGCCGGACTGATCGATCTCAACCTGAACCAAAAGCAAACCGTTATTGGAGCTTACTCTACCTTTTCTACTTTCCGCGATTACTCCGTATTTCAGCTATCGGCAAAACCGCGCAAAGGTCAAACACTTGATGAAGTAGCCGATCTGCTTCGCGAGCAACTTGAAAAAGTGAAAAATGGCGAATTTGAAGACTGGATGCCCGAAGCGGTGGTAAACGACAAAAAGCTGAGCGAACTCCGCGGACTTGAGTCCAACTGGAGCCGCGCAGGCAAACTGGTTAACGCCTTTGTTTACGGCAGAGATTGGAAAGATGTGGTGAATGATTACGACGAAATGGAGAAGGTCACGAAGGAGGAAATCACCGAATTTGCCCAGAAATGGTTTGGCGATAATTATGTACAAATCAACAAAGTAAACGGCGAAAGCAATGCGGTAAAAGTTGAGAAACCGCAAATTACTCCGGTAGAAATAGACCGCGAATCGAAGTCAAACTTTTACGCAGCCTGGGATTCTGTAGAATCGGGAAGGCTTCAGCCGGTTTTCATCGATTACGAAGAAGCGGTGAACGAAACTGCTTTCGACAACGGCCTGGTGTTTAATTCCATCGCCAATGAAACCAACGAGCTTTTTAGCCTCTACTATATTTTGGACATGGGCACCGATCACGACCTGGAAATGGCGCTAGCGGTAGAATACCTGCCCTACCTCGGTACGGAAGATATGACGGCCGAAGAATTACAAAAGGAACTCTTCAAACTCGGCGTAAGCTTCGACGTTTTCAGCTCCAGAGAGCGCTCTTACGTGATGCTCAGCGGACTCGATAAATCCATGGATGCCGGTATTGAGCTTTTCGAAAAAGTATTGGCCAACGTAGTCGCCGACGAAAAGGCTTACACCGACATGGTAGACGGAATGCTTAAATCGCGTCAAGATGCGATGAAGAGCAAAGGTCAGATTCTTTACCGCGGAATGATGCAGTATGCGCAATACGGCGAAGATTCGCCCATGAAGCATATTTTAAGTGCTGACGAACTCGCAGAAATCGACCCGCAAGCGCTGGTAGAAAAACTTCGCCAACTCACTTCTTACGAACACAAGATTTTCTACTACGGTCCGCGAAGCGAGAAAGACGCCATGGCCACCATCGAGAAATTTCACAAGGTACCCAAAGAGCGCATCGCATACCCCGAACCGAAGGAATTTGAAGAGCTGGAAATGACCGATAACAAAGTTTATTTTACCAATTACGACATGGTTCAAAGCGAGTTGATGATGCTCTCCAAAGGTGAGAAATTCGACGCCAATCTGGCTCCGCAAATTTCGCTCTACAACCAGTATTTCGGCAGTGGTTTGTCATCTATTGTTTTTCAGGAGATCAGAGAGTCTAAGGCGTTGGCTTACTCGGCTTACAGCGGTTATACCATGCCCGATGCTGCCGAAAAATCGCACTACGTTCGCGCGTACATCGGAGCCCAGGTAGATAAGCTGCCCGAAGCTGCAGATGCAATGCTTGAATTGATGAACGAAATCCCCGAAGCACCTATCCAATTTGAAACAGCTCGCGACGCAGCCTTGAAGCAAATTGAAACAAACCGCACTACCGGCCGATCTATCTACTGGAGTTACCTTACTGCTCAGGAGCGCGGCATCGACTACGACCTAAACCGAATGATCTACGATTCGCTTCAAACCATGACCTTCGACGAATTGGAAGCATTCTTTAACGCCAACATCAAAGGAAAGAATTACACCTATTCGGTGATTGGAAATGAAGAGATGATCGACAAAGAAACCCTTAAGAAACTCGGGGATGTTGAAGTGCTTTCGCTGGAAGAAATCTTTGGCTATCCAGCCGAAGACGGTCCAAAAGCCCTGGTAAAGAAATAAAGTTCTAAGTCCGAACTAAAAAAGCTCCCGCGCTATGGTGTGGGAGCTTTTTTTTTGCCCCATTTTTGCACGCCCAAACATGAACCTTCGAGACCACTATAAAACCAACCTGCGCATCGCCATTCCCGTGATGATTGGCCAGCTCGGCCACATTATGGTGAGTGTTGCGGACAGTATTATGGTGGGGCAGTTGGGAACCATTCAGCTCGCCGCCGCCGCCCTGGGCAACAGCATTTTTATTGTTCCCATGGTTTTCGGTATTGGCATAACCTTTGGCATCACTCCGCTGGTGGCCAATGCCGATGGTATGGGCCGAAAACACCTTCAGGGCGTATTGCTGCGACATGGGTTTTGGATTAACCTGATCACTTCAATTGCGCTTTTCGGTTTTCTAGCTCTGAGCCTGCCCATACTCGACCACCTCGATCAGGAGCAACCTGTTGTAGACCTGGCCAAACCCTATCTGCTCATTATAAGCGCTTCGGTAATTCCCCTGCTTACCTTCCTTACTTTTAAGCAGTTTGCCGAAGGGCTTTCGGATACAAAAACAGCCATGGGCGTATCTATTGGCTGCAACTTGCTCAATATCGGGCTGAATTACCTGCTGATTTACGGCGCTTTCGGTTTTCCCGAACTCGGATTGAACGGAGCGGGCTGGGCCACCCTGATATCGCGTACCCTGATGGTAGTACTGATGTGGAGTTATGTGGTTCGCACCGCTAAATTCAAAACCTACCGGCTCAAAATTGGATTCATCAGTTACCGAAAGAAAATTACCCGCCGACTTTTGCAAGTAGGCGTCCCTTCGGGCTTGCAGTCTATTTTTGAAGTGAGCGCCTTTTCCTTCGCGGCGATATTTGCCGGAATGATTTCGGCCGTGGCCCTGGCCGCATATCAAATCGCGATTAATATAGCGAGCGTGAGCTATATGATGGTGACTGGGCTTGGCGCTGCTGCAACAGTGCGGGTGGGAAATCAGGCCGGGAAACGCGATTTGCCAAACCTAAAGCTGGCATCGTCCAGTATTTTCAGAATGTCGGTCATTTGGATGGGATTTACCGGGATTCTCATCTTTTTCTTCCGCGAGCAACTGGCCGGTTACTATTCTAACGATCCGGTAGTACTGGATCTGGCGGCTAAAATGCTTCTCGTCGTGGTGATTTTTCAGATCTCAGACGGACTCCAAAACGTGGCGCTCGGGGCATTGCGCGGATTCACAGACGTGCGCATCCCAACCTTTATCACCTTTGTGGCCTACTGGCTCATCACCCTACCCCTCGCCTACTATCTTTCGCAACACACAGCGTTTGGCTCCATGGGGATATGGTACGCACTCGCTGGCGGACTTACCATCTCGGCGGCGATGCTGCTCTACCGTTTTCGGATGTTGCTGGTTAATTTTGTGAAGTAGGTTTTTGGCAGGGTGTGCAATTAGTTGAATTATATGGCATAACCCAAACTGCTTCAGTGGATTTTGATTTACGGTTTTTTATTTACGATTTACGACTTTTGATTTACGATTTGGGTCACGTCCGGTTAAATGTTTCCGGCGCAATTATTTACGATAACGGTTGTAGGCAAGTGCTTCTCGATACGATTTCTGATTTCTTGGTTATCGAAAATCTCTAAATAAAAGCGACAAAAATTTCAGTGACAAACGAGTCTAGAAAATAGATTCTTTGGCTGCTGTTCGGTACTTTTCGAGATATTCCTCGCTCGGCTTCGGAACGGTAGGCATAAGGGGTGTTTTGGGGTCGTGGGTGTTTTGCGCGGCTCTGCCGCGCAAAACACCCACGACCCATCCAAAAAAGGGAAACTGTCATTCCGTGCGCAGCGAGGAATCTCAAAGTCGGTTGCAGACAGCTTTAATAAACAGTCGCCGCTTAGGCCACAGTGTTCCTGGATAAAAGGAATGTGCTATTACAATCTAAGCGAGAAGTCTCAATCTTGATTTGAATGGCAAAACCCAAACTGCGTCTGATGGGGAATTGGGGAACATTGATTTTTGCGCTATCAATTCAATTATAAGCTTAAGATCACTTTACATTTGGCACTATCAACAAATGCAGATATTTGCATTGCTTGATTTGAGTCCACCCCCGTCTTCAGCTTACCACGCACAATCCTCTCGCTCTAAAAGCTGAATCCACCCCCGCCAGCGTGGGATAGTTATAACACCAATTTTTATGGTTAAACTTAAATCCGGGTTTAACTTAAATGAATTGCCAACAAAGGCCACCGAAGGTAAGGCAAGCCCACCAGCAGGCGGACGGGGCTTGTGTGTGCGGAGTAATTAGCTATTGGCTATTGGCTATTGGCTATTGGCTATTGGCTATTGGCTATTGGCTATTGGCTATTGGCAATAAAAATTGCAAAAAGCAATAGGAAATAGTGAGTGGCGCTAAAGTTAATTAACATCCATTCGTTAGCCGAGTCATATCTAAACACCCCAAAACCCCACAAGCTCCAAATTAACCACAGAGCCTTTACTCCGCTCCCACCTGCCTGGCCCATAGCTGGTCGTGATCACTCCTTCGTCGCTCAGAGTTGCCTATTGCATTTTGCGAAAGCAAAATATTGCCTATTGCCAATTAAACCCAACCAGTTCGAAACGTCATCCGCACCCCAAAACCCCACAAGCTCCAAATTAACCACAGAG
>JAIVHP010000081.1:0-8336 GCA_020201045.1 Flavobacteriales bacterium | reverse complement strand
CCCCACAAGCTCCAAATTAACCACAGAGCCTTTGCCCATTGCATTTTGCGCCAGCAAAATATTGCCTATTGCATTCAAAACCCCACACATACCAAGCTACCACACCACTATTGCCTAAGGTGTTACCCGCGCTTCTGTGGTATCTGGCGGTGTAGCCAGCACGCGGTAGATCTCTTCCTGGATTCGCGTTCGTATATCCATTTTTGCCAGTTTGTTGTTAACCGCACTCGGGTAAACGCGGTTGGATAGAAAAACGTAAACGATATTCTCCACGGGGTCTGCCCAGGCGATGGTGCCGGTAAATCCGCTGTGGCCAAAAGAATCGAAGGAAACGCATTTGCAGGTCGGGCCAGGGCCATCGGGAATTACGGGTTTGTCGAACCCCGCCCCGCGACGGTTTTCGTCCATCTCGTCTTCGCAATACTGACATTTGGTGTATTCGGCTATTACCTCTTCCGAAAGGTAGCGCTGGCCGCCGTAAGTACCTTTGTTGAGTAACATCTGCATAAGGGCCGCCAGGTCTTGCGCGTTGCTAAACACCCCGGCGTGGCCTCCCACTCCGCCCATCATCGCGGCGCCGGGATCGTGCACGTAGCCATGCACCAAATGCATTCTAAAATAGGTGTCGTATTCCGTTGGCACAATGCGGTCTAAATCGAATCGCTCAAGCGGATAACACCCCATCGTTGACAATCCCATCGGGCGGTAAAACTGCTCTGCAGCATATTCATCCAGAGTTTTGCCCGATAATTTCTCGACAATATCCAGCATGAAATAATATCCCAAATCGCTGTATTTGTAATCGGTATTCGAACGCAAAGGCTCCATCAATATTCGAGATCTCAATGAATCCCTGTACTCATTTTTAATGTACATCTGCCGCGAAACCTGCGTTCCATATACATCAGATTTGGCCTGAGAGTATATATCCCAACGCGGAGTTCCCTTCTCAAGCGTCTCGGTATAAAAGGGAATCCAGGGCTTTAACCCGGCCATGTGGGCAAGCATTTGGCGGGAAGTCAAACCTGCATATGGACTGTTTGTGGGAATGTAATCGAGGTAGTGGCCTACAGGAAGATCGAGATCAAACAAGCCTTCGTCATCTAACTTCATAAGGCTTATTGTGGTAGCGGCAATTTTGGTAATCGAAGCAAGGTCGTAGATATCAGACGATTTTACGGGGTTTCCATCTTCGTAAGTGTGGTACCCAAAATTTTTATTGTAGACCACGTGTCCGTCTTTGGCCACCAAAACTTGTGCTCCCGGGTAGGCGCGTTTGGAGATTCCCTCCTGTGCAATTTTATCGATCTCGTCAAAGGCGTTTTCCCCAAGGCCCATTTCCTGGGGAGTGGAATAGTGCATTTTTGTGTTTTCGGATATGCGCAATCCGGTTTGCACGGGAAAGTAGCTGCCCACCGAAACGGGTAGTTTTCCCGTAATGGGTATTCCGCCCATAATGGCCTGTGCCGCCGCCTGAGCCAGATAAGAATCGTCCTGATATCCCACCAGGATGGCGTCAATGCGCTCCGGGTGCTCGAGTTTTGCCAATGCATAGGGATTACCCATGAAGGCGAGCACGACCTGGTGGTCGGCACCGAGGGATTCTATCAGTTGTATGGCTTCCTTGCTCAAACCAAAATTCCGCGACGGGCGGTTTCCGGTTCCAGATACGCAAACAATAATGGTTTTGTGCTTTGAGAGGGAATCTTTGGCCATTACAGCTTGCGCCGGATTCGGAACCCCGGGGATTTGCATTGCAGGAGCGGTTGTATAGGCAGACAGTTGCTCTTCGAAGGCCTGCCCCTCGCCACCGATGTGCAGCAGACCGATGGAACCACTATTCGATAGGTTAATCGGAACAATCGCATTTTTATTCTGAATAAGTGTGATGGCCCCTTCCGCAATTTTTTTCTTGGTGAATAAGTAGGAAGGCTTGTTTAAGTCTTTGTGTAGATTTTCGATATCTACCGATTTTGCTTTGGGTAATCCCAACCAGGCTTTGGCCTGCAAAATCTTCTTCACGCTGGCGTTTAGTTCGGCTTCGGAGTATTCGCCAGAAGAGATGGCTGCTTTGATCCGTCCAACAGCATTTGGAACGTCTTCGGCGAATAGCAACACGTCGTTTCCGGCCTTTGCGGCCAACAGGTCTACTTCTCCGGGCTCGTAAAATTTGGAAACGCCCTTCATGTTCAACGCATCGGTAAAAACCAATCCGTCAAAACCGTATTCGCCCTTTAGCAGGTCGGTAACAATTTCGGGCGAGAGCGTGCTGGCGCGGTTGGCAGTGCTATCCAAAGCGGGAACAGAAAGGTGTGCGACCATTACCGAACTGAGTCCACTTTCGAAAAGTGCGCTGTAAGGGTAGAGTTCAATGTCTTTGAGCCTTTCTGCACTGTGGTTAATTACGGGCAGGGCGTGGTGCGAATCGGTATCGGTATCCCCGTGTCCGGGAAAGTGTTTGGCATTGGCAAGCACACCGTAGTCTTGCATTCCGCGCATGTACGAAAGCGATTTTTTGGTGACGTTGAATTTATCTTCGCCAAAAGACCGGCTGTTTATCACGGGGTTAGCCGGGTTGTTGTTCACGTCAACTACGGGAGCAAAGTTGATATGTGCTCCGAGGCGCTTCATCTGCTCCGCTCCCATTCTGTAAATCAGCGTATCGTCGCTAATGGCTCCAAGAGTCATTTGCCGGGGGTATTTTATGGTAGAGTCAAGCCGCATAGACAAACCCCACTCGGCATCCATTCCGATCAAGAGTGGAATATCGGCTGCCGCCTGAAGCCTGTTGGTGATATGCGCCTGCCGCAAGGGGCCGCCCTGAAAAAAGATAAGTCCCCCAATCTTGTATTCTTCTACAAGGGTTTTCAGATTGGCTTCATGAGCGCTACCTTTATTGCTGTAAGCGGCCACCATAAACAACTGGCCAATGCGCTCGTCGAGCGAAAGGGTTGCCATCAACGAATCGGCCCATTCCGAGTTTGGTTGCGCGTAAACAGGAACGTGTTTCTGGCTGTTACATTCGATCGAAAGCCCGAGAAACAGCGTCAAACCAAACAAAACGGAAAGAAACCTTTTCATAGAGTAAAATTTATTGACGAAATTAGTGTTACACAAGGTGAAATCGGATTAGAGCGCCTTAAATTATTCACAACCGCACGTATCTTATAAACGTTTGTTAATTCCGTTCATTATAAAATTTTGCAGTCTAATTTTTTAAATCTTTACACCCATGAAACCGCCGCGTATACCATCGATATTCAAACTGAGTCAATACAATGAGTACAAGCGTTTTCACTACGAGCCGCGCACCTTCGACGAGCAGAAGGAAAGGCTGGCCAAGCGAAAGTTGGAAATAGAAAAAGAACTGGAGCGCGAGAAGCGGTTGGGAAAGAACTACGAATCTCATCTCAGGGAGTCTATTCACAATTCCTGGTCAAAACGCGAAACTCGTCGACAAAAACGCAACTCAAGCATCAGGCTTTTATTAATTTTGGCGGCTCTTCTGTTATTAGTCTATTACATTTACGCCAAATTCGAAAAACTCGATATTCCTCTGTAATGCCCGACATCATTCAGCTTCTTCCAGACGCCGTTGCCAATCAAATAGCTGCCGGCGAGGTTGTGCAGCGCCCGGCTTCTGCGGTAAAAGAGCTGCTCGAGAACTCCATCGACGCCGGCGCTACAGAGATTCAACTTATTGTAAAGGATGCCGGCAAAACCCTGATTCAGGTAATTGATAACGGCTGTGGGATGAGCGAAACCGATGCCCGGTTGAGTTTTGAGCGCCACGCCACTTCAAAAATAAGAAAGGCAGACGAGCTCTTCCACATCAAAACCAAGGGATTTCGCGGTGAAGCGATGGCTTCCATTGCCGCTATTGCCCACGTAGAACTCAAAACCCGGCTTCGCGAAAATGAACTGGGAACAAAAATACGCATAGCGGGCAGCGAAGTGGAAATCCAGGAACCCTGCGCAACGCCGGCTGGCACTTCCATTTCGATTAAAAACCTATTCTTCAATACGCCTGCCCGACGGAATTTCCTGAAATCAGATTCGGTAGAAATGCGCCACATCATCGAAGAGTTTGAGCGTGTGGCGCTGGCCCACCCCGATGTAGCCTTCAAAGCGGTTCACAATAATTCGGAGCTCTTCAACCTTAAAGAATCCGCTCTGCGGCAGCGCATCGTTAATGTTTTTGGAACCAAGTACAACGAGAGGCTCGTGCCGGTGAGCGAACCTACAGCCATTGTACAGGTAAAGGGCTTTATCGGTAAACCCGAATTTGCCAAACGAACGCGGGGCGAGCAGTATTTTTTTGTGAACAACCGCTTTATAAAAAGCACGTATCTGAACCACGCCGTTACATCGGCTTTTAACGAGCTCATATCGCGTGGGTCCCACCCCTCCTACTTTCTTTACCTCAGCGTAGACCCATCGACTATTGATGTAAATATTCACCCCACCAAAACGGAGATAAAATTTACCGAAGAGCGATCGATATACGCCATCATCCACTCGGCGGTAAAAAACAGCCTCGGCAAATACAATATTTCGCCGAGCCTTGACTTTGAACAGGAAGACGTCTTTAACGTGGCACCCATGCCGAAAAATGTGGAAGTGGGTCCGCCCGAATCGAAGGATTTTGACTTTAACCCCTTTGAGACATCGGCTTCCAAAAGTTTTCAGTCGTCTAAATCACAGTCGGCGGGGCACAGCTTTCCAAAAGGCTGGGAAGAGCTTTACGCGATTAGCAAAAGCAGGGATTCGCAGGAAGTGATATTCGACAAAGACCGCGACGATTCCCCTTCAATGGGAATGGAAGAGTCGCGGCCCGTCTTTCAATTGCACCTGCGCTACATCCTCACCAGTATTAAATCGGGGTTGGTTATTGTAGACCAGCAGCGCGCCCACGAGCGGGTGCTCTTCGAAAACGCGCTCAAATCGCTCGATCATCAGGGCAGCCATAGCCAGCAACAATTGTTTGCCCAAAGCGTTGAGTTATCCTCGGGCGACTGTGCGCTCCTCGGCGATTTAAAAGACGATCTCTACAAGCTGGGATTTACCATAAACGACTTTGGAAAAAACACCGTAGTGGTAAACGGAATTCCGGCAGATGCCGCAGACATGCCCGTTCAGGAACTATTGGAAAACATGATAGAGCAGTACAAGAACACCGCCGGCGATGTGGAGACGGGAAGCCGGGAAAGGCTGGCCAAAAGTATGGCGCGCAGCATGTCGGCCAAAGCGGGTAAAAAACTGAGCAGAACGGAGATGCTCGATCTACTCGATAAACTCTTTGCATGCAGCCAACCTCAGGCAGCGCCAAATGGTAAACCCACCATGCTTACCTTTACGCTCGATGAACTTAATCATAAATTCAAAGCTTAAATGAGCAGTTTTCAACCCAGAGGTGCATTCGGAAGCATGCCCACAATTGTTAAAAACCTGCTGATCATCAACGGGCTGTTTTTTCTGGCATCTATTGCTGTGCCGGGACTCAGCAAAGTGCTTGGAGCATTTTACTACGACTCACCCCTGTTTGAGCCGTGGCAGGTGATTACGCATATGTTTATGCACGCCAATTTTATGCACATTTTCTTTAATATGTTCGCCCTGTGGCTTTTTGGTACGGCCATAGAACGGATTTGGGGGCCACAAAAATTTTTAAAATACTACCTGATTACCGGACTTGGAGCATTTGTTTTGCACTACGCCATTGTGGCCTTTCAGGCGCAGAGCCTCATTGCAGAACTCGGGCCGCAAGCAGTGGAAATGGTTAAAACCGAAGGAACTAAACTTTGGTTCGAAGGGAAAAATTATACCGACCCCAAACTCGCGCAACTCAATATCCTTTACAACGTTCCGGTTGTGGGTGCTTCAGGGGCTGTTTTTGGATTGCTTCTCGCATTCGGGATGATGTTTCCCAATACGCGTCTTATCATGCTCTTTTTTCCGGTACCCATAAAGGCGAAGTACTTTGTAATTGGTTACGGAGCGATAGAACTCTTCTCTGGAATTGCAAACCGCCCCGGCGACAACGTGGCACACTTTGCCCACCTGGGTGGAATGTTGTTTGGTTTTATTCTAATTAAGTACTGGAAAAGCAAGGAGAACAATTACCGAGAGTTTTAAGCCATGGCAACACTACTTGACGATTTAAAATACAGCTTTAAAACCGGTGGAGTGCTTACGCAGTTTATCTACGCCAACGTTGGGGTGTTCCTGGCACTGACCATTATCAGGTTATTTGGGTTTTTCTTCAAAGCAAATACCCTCGCTGCCGTAATGCCTTGGATTTCGGCAAACTCAGGTTGGGAAGTCATGCTCTACAAGCCCTGGACTGCCATCACCTACATGTTTGTACACGAAGGGTTCTGGCATATCCTGTTCAATATGGTTTTGCTCTACTTTTCGGGGAGAATTTTTGCCGATCTGCTCGGTGGAAAGCGGTTTACTGCCGTGTACTTTATGGGTGGCATTGCCGGCTTTTTGGTCTACTTTATCTCGTACAACGTCTTCCCCGTTTTTAACGGCGCATCCATCCCCATCATTGGTGCCTCGGCTTCGATTATGGCTATTTTGGTGGCCATAGCAACCTACAATCCCAATCTGGAGCTTAGACTTATCCTTCTCGGGAATGTGAAATTGAAATACATCGCCATATTTTTTGTTGCCACCGATATCCTGTTTCTCGATCAGGGTGGAAATGTAGGTGGAAAACTCGCCCATATCGGCGGAGCTCTTTACGGTTTTCTCTACAGCACGAGCCTTAAAAAAGGAAACGACTGGTCTGGCCTGTTTTATACGGTTACAGATTTCTTCCGCGACCTGGTAGCACCCAAACCCAAAATGAAAGTAGCATCGTCTAAGCCGGGGTATAAGGCGCGCCATTACCATACGGAGTCCAAACAGGAAAAAGAAAATCAAATTCGCATCGACGAGATTCTCGATAAAATTTCTCGGAGCGGATACGACAGTTTAACCAAAGAGGAAAAGCAATTTCTCTTTAACAACGCCAAAAAATAGTGTTTCGTTGGATCAGGGCATTCGGCAAATCTCTTCTTATAGGTGCCAACATTATTGTGGCATTGATACTGCTGCTTTCCTACGTTTCAACCCTGATTGATCCCGAAAAATTACCGCTCGTTTCGCTTACCAGCGTGATATATGGCGTTTTCCTACTGCTGAATCTTTTCTTTATCGTATTCTGGCTGATTGTAAAAAAGCGGTTGGCGCTAATCTCCATACTCGCCATTCTATTGGGGGTAAATCACCTTTTCAACTATTTTCAGCTTATACCCGACACGCGCGTTGAAAACCACGCCAACAGCCTGAAAATTGTATCGCACAATGTTAAGCTCTTTGGGTGGTATAATTGGAAAACCAACATCGAAGACCGAGATGCGATGATTCGAAACCACGAATTACTCGAAGGAGATGTATACTGCTTTCAGGAGTTTTTTCACCACAGCCGGCCGGGTACTTTCGAAACGCGCGAACTCCTGAAGCGAACCCTGGGAACACCACATGTGTACGACGAATATCCAGTAAATATTAAAGACGAGCAGCACTATGGGCTAGCCACTTTCAGCCGTTTTCCAATCCTGAACAAGGGGCTTATCGCTTTCGAAAACGAACGTAGCAATGCCTGTATTTACATCGATGTAAATATTGGGAGCGACACGATTCGCATCTACAACGCCCATGTGGCATCCATCCGCTTTAGCGATGAAGACCACAAGTTTATGCAGGAGTTTCAAAAAGATATCGCTCAAAAAAACACGGAATTCAAGAAGGGGTTGGGCTTATTCGAAAGGTTGGGTAAGGCATACCGCCGACGGGCAAAACAGGTGCGCAAAATCACCAGTCATATTGAGCGCAGTCCGCATCCCGTTGTTCTCTGTGGCGACTTAAACGATACCCCTATATCGTACAGCTATAACCAAATCTCTCAGCTTTTAAACGACTCTTTTAAAGATGGGGGCTGGGGAATTGGCAATACGTACCGCGGTATTTTTCCATCGTACCGGATCGACTATATTTTTTACAGCCCCGATTTAACGGCACACTCTTACGCCAAAGCCGAAGAAGAGATATCCGATCACTACCCCATCACTGCTCACATTGGGTGGTGAAACGGGGAGTAACAAATGCGAAAAACCGCTTAATTGGCCGTGCAATTCTCAAAATTCAGTGTTTCTTCCAGGTATACACAAGGCTTAAACGCCAGTAGGCGATCGGCTGGCGAACCCGCTGAAAACTACTCGATACAATTCGCTCCTCGCGAAGCGGAACATTGCCATAGGTAATAAAACTCAGGCCCAGTCTAATTC
>JAIVHP010000489.1 GCA_020201045.1 Flavobacteriales bacterium | reverse complement strand
GCATATACGCCGCTGGCCAGTTTTGCAGTTGGGATTTGAATAACCTGTTGATTTTCGATAAAACCGTTCCAAACAAGTCCCGCCGATTTGCCGAGGGCATCAACCAATTCTATCTGTGTATTGCCCGGCTTGTCGAGACGCACATCCAGGTTGATCTGATCTCCGGTGGCAACCGGATTGGGAAATACGTTTAATTCGCCCGCCAGCGATTCCGGCTCCTTTGTGGATGTGACGATAAGCTCATCTCCGATGTTGATGTCGTCTACGTAGATATTGTTTCCGCCATTAGAGCGGAAGGAAAATTGAACCCTAAAATTTTCCGTGCGCTCATCGGGGTCGATATTGTCTACCACGAGATAATTCCACTCTGTATCGTCTTCGGGGCCCCAGGGTAAATCGGTGGGATCGGCGCTGGGAAGTACGGTAGACGAAGTGAAGAGCTTTTTAAAAGTCCACGTTTCGCCGCAGTCCGTGCTGATGGATACCTTAAATCGCTCGAGGGAAGAATTGGTGCGCTGGGTATAGGCAACGCGCATGGTAACAAATGCGGTATCTAATCCGGAAAGGTCGAAAGTAGCGCTCTCGAGAAAATCTTCATTTTGCGGAACATTGGTGAAATTGTTTATCCACACCGACTGACTGCTCTCGTAGCCAACACCGGGGTTGATTTCCCAGGTGTTTCCGTCGTCGGGGTTAGTAACGTAAAACGGGGTTTGTTCCAGTTCAAACGCCGCTTCAAAATCTTCTTCAAAGGGGCCGGGTTCTCCCTGTTGACTCAAAACTTCGATGTAGTCGGTCTCTGTTGCCACATCGCTGCCGTTGTCATTGGTAACGGTTAATTCCACTGGATAAAATCCCCCATCGCTGTAAGTAACCGTTGGGTTAAGCTCTGTGCTGGTAGCCGGTGTTCCCCCTTCAAAAGTCCAGAGCACTCCATCGGGTGGGGTGTTAAAGGATTGGTTGGTGAAGTTCACGGTCTGTCCGGCGCAAATAAGGCGTTCTTCGGCAGTAAAACTAGCCAGAGGCAAGGCTGCGCCGGCATTGGCGAATTCGTTTTTCCAAACGCCCCGCCCAAATGTTCCGATAAATACGGTAGAGCTTGCATAGTGCAGTATAATCTGGTTGACAATCACATTTGGCAACCCTTCGTTGAAGCTGAGCCAGTTTATATTGTTGGCATCGCGGTAGAATACTCCAACGTCGGTTCCGACATAAACGGCATCGTCTGAACCGATTTGGTAGTTGATGCAGTTCGCGGGAACGTTGGGTAAGTTTTCGGAAATGTTTGTCCAGTCATCGCCGCCATTACTGGAGTGAAACACTTTGTTTCCATCCTGATATCCCGACAAGGTAACCCAGAGTTCTTCGGAGTTGTCGGGGTGAACTTCAATGGC
>JAIVHP010000080.1 GCA_020201045.1 Flavobacteriales bacterium | reverse complement strand
AAAGGTGCCCAATTACTATTACGTCCACTAAAGATTGATAAAGATCGGCTTGTATTGAGCAGTTTCAATCCCATTGTATTAGGGATATGCGAAATGATGCATTGGAAGGAAAGGAACAGTTTGCTTTGGGTTTCGGCTCACCCAGGGAATGCTTACTGCGAAAATTGTAAGGAAGAGTTGTGGAAGTACACTAAATGGTTCGCTCTGGCAGAAGAGTTTTTATTTCGTTGCAGCGAGCGCATTGTTAACCTTAACATTCAAAGCCTTACGAACGGGAAGCACTGGTATAAAATTGCCATCGAAGGTAGTTTGGTTTTTGAGATTAGCAGTAAAAGGCACGCCCTTAAAGCTAGCAACCTGAGTTCGATTATTCTTCAGGATTCAGACCGCCTATAAATTATTCGCTCCGCTCACCCTTCGGGCTCCCTCTGGTCGTGAGGTCGCTAGCGCTTAGTTGTGGGTTTCAACTAAAAATCGTGAAAAAATAGCGGGCTATTTTGAACTATTTTTAGGCAGAAAAGCGCTGTTTATAGGTGGAATAGCAAAATTCTTTTCCATAAAAGCCGATATACTGCATTTCCTTCTCGCGCCATAGCCCGCTATGGCTTTGAAAATGAAAGTTATTCGCATATTTATGCTTTCAGCGGTGCTCATGAAACCGCTCGTACCTCGCTTAGTTGTATATCAACTTTTATGAAAATCTGAATCTCCGAATATTAATCGAACTCAGGTTAGCAAGCCCTGCAACGTTGAAACCGTTGAAATTAGCCGCGAAGAGCTTTTTACTTCATGCCGTACCAATAGGTGAAGATGTTTTTCTATTGCATACCTTCTAATAGCACTTTCGCTTCTTCAATAGCCATATTCATATCATCCTGAACGGTTTCAATCTCACTTTTTTGTTTCGCATGCAGCGCATAAGAAGTGTCGGCCTTTGAGCTGTGTTTATCGCGCCCTTGTTGCTGGCCGCCTTGTGGATATTGCTTTAGCTCCCGCATCCACAACATCATGGACTCGCTGGCATTTTCAAGTTTCGAAATATGCTCGTTTATTTTTACAGAATCTTCCGGATGCACGGCCTTAAGATCTTCCAGGTCTTTTTGCAGACTCCCCAGTTTCCCCATTTTCGGCATAATCTCATCGTGAATTTCGATGGCTTCGTTATAGATCCTTTCGGCTTTGCTGATATCGGTCGATGTATTTGTTTCGCTCTTTTCAGCACCCCCACAACTTACCATTGCGAAAGCGATCATTACAAACAGGCTATTTTTTAAAATTTTCATTTTTTCTTATTTTCAATTAAACTTTTCTTCCACAAACTCCCAGTCAATCACTTTAAAAAAGGCGTCAATATAAGCGTTGCGTTCGTTTTGGTAATTAAGGTAATAGGCATGCTCCCAAACGTCAATTCCCATAAGCGGCAATCCCCTATCCGCAACAAACGACATAAGCGGATTATCCTGATTAGGTGTTGAAACAATAGCGAGTTCGCCAACATCATTCTTCGTAAGCCAGGCCCATCCTGAACCAAAGACACCCAGTGCTTTCGTTGTAAACATCTCCTTAAAGCTTTCAAATGAACCGAAGTCCCGCTCAAGAGCATCCATTAATTTTCCCGATGGTCGCGTTTTTGGATTTGGTGATAAGCTGGCAAAATACAACGCATGGTTATAATATCCACCACCATTGTTTCGAATAGCCGTATCAGAAGCCGATATGCTCTGCAAAATATCTTCGATGGATTGGTTGGCAAAAGGTGTACGCTCTATTGCCTTATTGAGCTTATCTGTATACCCTTTGAAGTGCTTGCCGTGATGAATACGCATGGTTTTTTCATCGATCATGGGTTCCAGGGCATCGAAGCCGTATGGTAAGTCGGGTAGCGAAAACACCGACTCTTCTCCATCGCCATATTTTCCAATACTCCAAAACGGAAGGGCTGCAATGCTTCCTGTGAGCAGGGTTGTCTGAATCACAAATTTTCTTCTCTCCATATTGTTACGGTTTAGTCAATTAGTTGGAGTTGCAATTGGGCATTTTAGGAGTTACAAATTTATACAATCCTGTCCGAATCGGCTGCATCTTCAGCTCACAAATATTGTTCAGAAGTATCTTCAGGTTTTATTGTCGGATTCACTTAGCTAAAATGACATGATGAATTAATTATCAACCCGTTACCTTAAACAACTTTTTCCCACAAGTCCTTTGCCCAACAGTGCTTATGATGATTTGATAGGTTCTCGGTGTGAGCGATTTCAGATTTTGAGTAACCGCTGTAGGAGAGTCAAAGAATATTTCACTTTTCACCAACTGTCCAGCCGTGTTGTAAATTTCAATTTTTGAAATAGCTTCTTTACTTGTAATCCTGACAAAATCGGATGTTGGATTTGGGAATACATTCACGCTTACGTCCTGAAACTGTTCTGAAAAACCTATCGTTCCATCAGCGATCCGGCAGATAATCGCATTTCTAACATCACCGCTAAAACTATACGTGCATCCGAAAGCCAGCAAGCCGGAATTTCCGTGGATGGCTAAATCCGTGACGTAATTGCTGCTTGATTGCGGATTATTAAAATCTGTTGTGAAAACACCATTTTGACCAAAACCAACGTCCAAACTGCCGTTCGTATTTAGTCTTGTGATATAAAAAAGGGTTAGCATTTGAGGGTAGGGATATGACGTGCCGCCACCTATCACTATTTTTTCATCCCATTGAACATCAATTGCTCTCAGGCGATCGTTAGCGCCGAAAACGGTTTCGAGAATAACTCTTCCATCTTCATCAAAAGATGTATCGTAAGAGCCATCTAAATTAAATCGGGCAACCGCGGGTTTGGTGCCGCCAAATCCGCCCTGTCCGCCCGTGTAGTGGTAATTTCCGCCGACAATGATTTTATCTCCCGACACTTCAACATCAATAAACTCACCCAGGTCAGAAGATGAATTGAAACTGGTAATAATTGTCCCATTGTTGCCGAAAGAGCTGTTTAAAGATCCATTTGCGTCAAATCTGGATATAACCGCGTGATAATCATAACCAACGTCGTACGAATAGCCAACCGCTATAATATCGTCATTCTCAAGGATACAAATGGAAGAACATAGATCAAAAGTAAAGTCTGTAATATCTCTAATTATGATTCCATCATCTCCAAAAGACACGTCTAAAGACCCATCTTCGTGGTATCTGGAAAAACGGTATCTATTTATGTTGCCGTCCCAATATTGACCCTGGACAATGATTTTACCGTTGGATTGTATCCCAATATTCCATCCGTCAATTACATCCTGAATACCATTCTCTCCGAAGCTATTATCCAATTCTCCACCCTGGTTGAACCTGATTAGTTTCGAGTTGCCGTTAATCATACATTTCAGTAAAATTTTGCCGTCGGGCCAGAGCTCAAAACGACTAAAGATGGAGCGGCCATCCACTCCATGGGGAAAATGCAACTGGCCGTTTTCACCAAAATCGGTATCCAATTGACCGTTTTCAAATATTCGGTAAACGTAAAACCCTCTATTCTGAAATGCACCCGGTATTTCGCTGTTTACAGCTACTAATGTGGAATTGTCATTTAGAATCAGAAAATCGGTACCCCTTGTACTTTCTTCCGGCACGGTGAATCTCGTGGAACCATCACTACCGAAATCTAAATCGAGCGATGGCATTTGCCCTTCGGCAGAAAAAGAAAAAAGGAGAAGAAAACTGAAAAAAGAAAGGGTTTTGCCAATCATGGTTAAAGCTAACAAAACATTCTGAAAAATAGGTTTTCAGCGCGACTCATTATTCCGGAGATTGCCGCAATGGAGCGCAAAAGCGAAATCGATGTCTGATTTCCTATCGTATTAAACCGTTTCTAAGGTAAATCCAAATACTTTTAGAGCCATGCGGGTTTCGGGAACACGCACCCACAGCTCGATAAACCCATCACAGCACTCAGGAGAAACAGCTCCATCATTTTTAGCAGCCGCCCCCATATCTCGCTTATCCCACCCCAATATTTACGCTTTGCCTTATATCACCCGGCGACAACAGAAACATCCGCTTATAACTCTTACTATCAGTGATTCAGCCCACTTTTATAAAATACTCAACCATTCATATTCACCTTACCGCTTCAAAAATTCTCCCACTTCTTTTGCGGTCTGCTTCGCCGAGCGCCCCACCCCAATCAGGGTAGCAGATGCAAAACCGGTCCAACCGCCATACCCCACCAACCAGAGACCGGGCATTTCCGTTGCGCGCGTTCCTTTGGTTTTGATTTTTCCGCGTTCGTCGCGGTCCACCAAATCAGTGAGGTGGCCGGTGGCATAACCAAAGCCGGTGCACCAAATGATAAGGTCAAAAGCTTCGCGGCTGCCGTCTTCCCATACCACGCCTTCTTCGTCCATGCCGGTAATAGAACCATTCGTTTGCAATACATTTCTTTCCCTGGCTTCCACTACCGATGGTACCATCACGATATTGCTCAGGTTGATTTTGGAAGCGTCGAACTCCTCGCCTTTCTGCTTAGCATAATATTTTGCTGAAGCCATGTCGAATAACACGCGACCGTCCACATTATCTGGAAGGTATTCAGGGTCTTTCCGGGTGGCCCATTTAGTATCGGCTAGTTTCGATACCTCAGCAAGAATCTGCGCCCCACTGTTCCCCTCGCCCACTATCAACACCTTTTTGCCTTTCAGTTCTTTTGGATTTCGGTATCCCGACGAATGGAGCTGCTCGCCTGTGAATTTCTTTCGTCCCGGTACTTCGGGGATAAAGGGATTTTCAAAAGTTCCGGTCGCCGAAATCAAGGCTCTGGATTGATAGTCGCCCTTATTGGTCTTCACCGTAAACCAATCACCATCTTTGGCAACTTCCCGCACTTCTACCGGTCGCTCTAGCGGAAGCTTATAGCGCTCTTCGTATGTGCACAAATAGGAAATCACTTCATCTCTACTGGGAAATTTGCCTTTGGAATCGGGCATAAGCCAGCCCGGCAGCGAACTGTGCTGAGCCGGCGAAAACAGGGTAAGCGAATCCCAGGTATCTTGCCAGGCTCCACCACATTTGGTTGCAGCGTCAAGCATTACATATTCAACATCGGTTCTGCGCAGGTAATACCCGCAAGCAAGGGCGCTTTGGCCGCCCCCGATTATTATAAGTTCCTTTTTCTCCATAATCAGTTTTGGTGTAGGTTTTCGATGTGATGATTCCCGTCTAATATCTGATTAATCATGCGCATGGGCGAATGCTTTTACAGGAAATTTATTTTTAGAGTGAACCAATTAAATCGCGAACAATACATTGATAGGTTGTGATGAGTGAGATTTTGCAAGGGAAATTACAAACTCTAAAATTTTTGTCATTTTTGACTCCCTTCAGATCGGGTCAAAACAAAAATGACAAGAATTTGGCATTGTGGTATGTAAGCGGATGAGCACAATTTCAAATGTGGTTCCATTATTTTATATAACGAAACCCGATAAGCGAATTTACAATGTTTTGCGATTCCATTTGGGATTCACCCATCGGGCTTAAAGGTTTGATAGAAAAAGGATTAGATTATGCCAGCTATAAAATGTAAAAGCGGAGATTTTCTTTAGAGACGGACCATGTATGCCCGATCAGCTCCGCCTCCACTGAAAGAGCAAAGATCAACGCCACCCAGCCCCAAGGACATAACCATCAGATAGTTCGACATACTTTGAAATATTCTCGATTAAACAGAATTATTCTTCGCTAAAAATTGACTTAGTGTATTATTCCACATATATTTGTCGCCATAAACTAATCA